>CAYRQC010000247.1:0-5340 GCA_964426265.1 uncultured Phycisphaerales bacterium
GCCGATCGGTGGCGTAGTCGGAATCGGTCGGGAAGGTCGATGCGTCGCTCGAGCCCGCCTGGTCGCTCGGCGTGATGACGGAGACCTGCTCGGGGATGGTGAGCGAACTGGTCGCGACTCCGCCGCCACCACCTCCGCCACCACCGCCGCCGCCGCATCCGGCTGCCAGCAATGCCACAGCTCCGCCCGCGCAAAGCTGCCAACCGCCCGCGCCCTGAAACTTCGTCCGCTGCATGCTTCGATCTCCCGGTGAAGGGCGGCGCCAGGTCGCATCGACTTGCGACCAACCCCTTGGCGCGCCCGAAGGTCGGGACGATCGATCGGCGCGACTTGAGCCGCGACTGTGTGCTCGCTCTCGACAAGAGTTTTCCGGGTGATGCAGATCACCACGGAGCGACGAGGCGGAAGCAGCCGGTCACGCAAAGCGTTCGCGACCAGCGCGATGAGCGAGGAAGTCGTCGACTCAGGTCGCGCTGTGGTTCGCGGCATGCGCCGCGGCGTCGATCTCGGCCTGCGCTTGCGGCACCGGGTCGCTCGAGGCGTTGGCGGAGCTGCGGATGGTCGCCAGGCAGAGCGCGCTCGTGCCGAGCCCCTGGAGCGGGTTCTCCCACGCGATCTCGCCATTCAATGGGTTCAACGCGAAGACGTGACCGCCGCTCGCGGCGTAGAGGACGCCCTCCTCGAAGAGCAGCGTGACGATCGAGAAACCGGTTCCGGGCAGGCTTCGACGCCACGCCTCCTTGCCGGTCAGCTTGTTCAGCGCCGTCACGTAGCCGTGCGTGCCGGCGAAGAGGAGCTGGTCGAGGCGGTTCATCGCGGGATGCTCTCGATGATCTGCTTCACCACGCCCGGATCGGCCAGCGTCGAGGTGTCGCCGAGGTCACCGGTCTCGCCGCGCGCGATCTGGCGGAGGATGCGGCGCATGATCTTGCCCGACCGCGTTTTCGGCAAGCCGGGCACGAAGTGGATCTGGTCGGGCGTGGCGATCGCGCCGATCTCGGTACGGACCGCCGCCTTGATCTGCTGATCGAGCGCGGCGCTCGCGGTCTGGCCGCTCTTCAGGATCACGAAGGCGTAGATCCCCTCGCCCTTGATCGTGTGCGGGAAGCCGACGACGGCCGACTCGGCGACCGCCGGATGAGTCACGATCGCGCTCTCGAGCTCGGCGCTGCCGAGACGGTGGGCGCTCACGTTCAGCACGTCGTCGACGCGGCCGGTGATCCACCAGTAGCCGTCGGCGTCGCGCCGACAGCCATCACCGGTGAAGTACTTGCCAGGGAAGCGCTTGAAGTAGGTCTCGAGGAAGCGCGCGTGGTCGCCGTAGACGGTGCGCATCATCCCGGGCCACGGGAAGGCGATGCAGAGGTTGCCGGCGTCGTCACCGTCGCCGGTGACTGGCTTGCCTTCGTCGTCGACCACCACCGGCCGGATGCCAAAGAACGGCAGCGTCGCGGAGCCCGGCTTCTGCGCGACCGCGCCCGGCAGCGGGGCGATCAGGATCCCGCCGGTCTCGGTTTGCCACCAGGTGTCGACGATCGGACAGCGCGAATCGCCGACCACGCGGTGATACCAACGCCACACCTCGGGGTTGATCGGTTCGCCGACCGTGCCGAGCAGCCGCAGCGAGCTGCGACGCCGCCGCTTCACCGGCGCCTCACCGTGTTGCATCAACGCGCGGATCGCAGTCGGGGCGGTGTAGAAGACCGACACCTCGTGCTTGTCGACGATGTCCCAGAAGCGGCCGACGTCAGGGTAGTTGGGGACGCCCTCGTACATCACCGTCGTCGCGCGATTGGCGAGCGGCCCGTAGACGATGTAGCTGTGGCCGGTCACCCAGCCGATGTCGGCGGTGCACCAGTAGACGTCGCCCGGCTTCTGGTCGAAGACCAGCTCGTGGGTGAGGCTGGCGTAGACGAGGTAGCCGCCGGTGGTGTGCAGCACTCCCTTGGGTTTGCCGGTCGAGCCCGAGGTGTAGAGGATGAAGAGCGGATCCTCGGCGTCCATCGGCTCGCACGGGCAGTCGTCGCTGAGGGCGAGGTCCTTCACCTCCTCGTCGATCCAGAAGTCGCGGCCGTCCTGCGTCGGAACCCATTTCCCCGTGCGCTGCTTCACCAACACGCGCTCGATGGTGGGGCATTCGGCGAGCGCCTCGTCGGCGATCTTCTTCAGCGTGATCGGCTTCCCGCCGCGCAGCCCCTCGTCCGCGGTGATGAGCAGCTTGGCGCCCGCGTCATTGATGCGATCGCGCAGCGAGTGGGCCGAGAAGCCGCCGAAGACGACCGAGTGGATCGCGCCGATGCGGGCACACGCGAGCACGCTGATCGCCAGCTCGGGGATCATCGGCAGGTAGATGCAGACGCGATCGCCCTTCTTGACGCCGTGCTTCTTCAAGACGTTGGCGAAGCGGCTGACGCGGCGCTTGAGGTCACGGTAGGTGATGCGCGCGTCCTGGCTCGGCTCGTCGCCCTCCCAGACGATCGCGACTTGGTTGCCGAAGCCGGCGTCGACGTGACGGTCGACGCAGTTGAAGCAGGCGTTCAGCTTGCCGCCCTCGAACCAGCGGATCTTCGCGGTGGTGAAGTCCCACTCGAGGACCTTGGTCCAGCGCTGGAACCAGTGGAGCCGCTCGGCCTGGCGCGCCCAGAACGACTCAGGCGCCGTCACCGATTCGGCGTAGAGCTGGCGGTAGCGCTCGAGGGTCGCGACCTGCGCCTTGGCGGCGAACGCGGGCGGCGGCGGGAAGAGGTCCGGGTTCGAAGCGGGGGCGGTCGTAGCGGCGGTGGTGGCAACACCAGAGGCGATGCCGGTGGCGTTGGTGACGTCGGTGGCCTTCGTGGCGAGCGGCTGGCTCACTTGCGATCTCCGTGTGCGAGCGGACCGGCCTCAGCCGGCGCGGTCGCGATCATCTTGCCGGACGGGTTGGCGAGCAACTGGACGAGCAGCTTGACGAGCAGCGGCACCGCGGCGATCGCCGCGATCAAGAGCACGGCGTCGCCGACCATGTAGAGGCTGTGCCAAAGATAGAAGGCGTCGCGCTCCGCGGAGGGAGTGCTGCGCGGGACGAAGTCGATCGCGCGCCCCTTCTCGATCATCAGCGGCACCAGTGGCGCCATGGCGAGCGCGGCACCAAAGCAGGTGGCGAGCAACCCGCGCACCACCCTGCCGCCGGGCCGGCCGCGCGCCACGCCGAACGCAAGCAGGAATGCCCCCGCGCAACCGACGACCTGCAGCGGGCCGAGCAGCCCGAACATCGCCCGGTTGCTTTCGGAGGCGAAGTAGCGCGAGAACATGACCTGCGACTGATCGCCTTCGATCCGCGCCATTTGCAGCACCTCGCCGGTGCGCGGGCTCTTCAGCGGGTCGGCGACGGCGAAGTTGCGGGTGGCAACCCAGAACGAGAGCAGCGTCGCGCCGACCACCAGCGCCAGTGCCGCCGCGGCATAGGCGAGACGCCGCGCGGCACGCGGTGGTTCCGCGACCGATGGTTCAGCTACCGAGGTCAAACTTCACACCCTGAGCGAGGGGCAGCTCGCCGCCCCAGTTGATGGTGCAGGTCTGGCGGCGCATGTAGGCCTTCCACGAGTCACTGCCCGCCTCGCGGCCGCCACCCGTCTCCTTCTCGCCGCCGAACGCGCCGCCGATCTCGGCGCCGCTGGTGCCGATGTTGATGTTGGCGATGCCACAGTCGCTGCCACCGTGGGCGAGGAAGCGCTCGGCATGGCGGAGGTTCAGAGTGAAGAGCGCGGACGACAGCCCTTGCGGCACCGCATTGTTGCAGCGGATCGCCTCGTCGAGGTCGGCCACCTCGATGAGGTAGAGGATCGGCGCGAAGGTCTCGTGCTGCAGCTCTGGCAGGTCGGCACGTGCTTGCACGATCGTCGGCTCGACGAAACAGCCCGATGCGAAGGTGCCGCCTTCGAGCTTGCGGCCGCCGCGCACGATCTCGCCTCCTTGCGCACGAATCGCCGCGACCGCGTGCTCGAACCCGGCGACGGCGTCGCGGTCGATCAGCGGGCCGACCAGTGTCGCCGGGTCGAGCGGATCGCCCACCTTCAGGCTGCCATACGCCTTCACCAGCTTGGCGGTCAGCGTCGCCGCGATCCCCTTCTGCAAGTAGACACGGCGCGTCGTCGTGCAGCGTTGGCCGGCGGTGCCGACCGCACCGAAGAGGATTCCGCGCAGGGCCAGCTCGAGGTCGGCGTCGTCGAGGACGACGATCGCGTTGTTGCCGCCGAGCTCGAGCAGCGTCCGTCCGAAGCGGCGCGCCACGCGCTCGCCGACGATGCGGCCCATCGCGCAGCTACCGGTCGCGCTCACGAGCGGCACACGGCGGTCGTCGAGCAGCGGCTCGCCCACGTCGGCGAGCTCACCGATCAGCAGCGCCATCACGTCGGGATGGCCGTGGCGGGTGAGCACGCGGGTGGCGATCTGCTGGACCGCGATCGCGGTGAGCGGCGTCTTGGGCGACGGCTTCCAGACCAGCGTGTCACCGCAGACGGCGGCGATCATCGCGTTCCAGCTCCAGACCGCGGCCGGGAAGTTGAACGCCGTGATGATCGCGACCACGCCGAGCGGGTGCCACTGCTCGTACATGCGGTGCGACGGGCGCTCGGAGTGCATCGTGAGGCCGTAGAGCTGGCGCGAGAGCCCGACCGCGAAGTCGGCGATGTCGATCATCTCCTGCACCTCGCCGCGTCCTTCGGTGAGGAGCTTCCCCATCTCGAGCGTCACGAGCCGGCCGAGCGGCTCCTTCCAGCGTCGCAGCTCCTCGCCGATCTGGCGCACGATCTCGCCGCGCTGCGGTGCCGGCACCAGGCGCCACTTCGCAAACGCCGCCGTCGCGCGGGCGACGACCGTCTCATAGTCGGCGCGCGTCGCCTGGCGCACGCGGCCGAGCAGCTCGCCGGTCGCGGGATTGCGCGATTCGAGCAGCGTGCCGCCGCCGCCCGACTCGGCGCCGCAGATGAAGCCCGGCGCCGGATCGGCGAGGCCAAGCTGCTCCCTGAACGCGTGCATGAAGATCCTCGTCTGCTCGCCGGCGCATCGCATGCGGGCGAGCGAGTCTGCAGGCGGTCGCTGGCGTGTGCAAGTGTGCGACGAGCTATGATCGCGCGCCTCATTGACGGGAGGCGCGATGTTCCGACGAATCCTGATCGCGGTGCTGGGTCCGGCGGCGTTGCTCATGTTCGCGGCGGGTGGCTACACGCTTCTGACCGGCCGGGCACCGCGAGCGCTGTTCCGCCGGCCACTCGCGGTGCCGCGCACGCCGCTCGCGGTCATGCCGCCGGCGATTGAGCTCGGTGCGGTCCGCGGCTCCTACCAGGCGCACGTCGACCCGCT
>CAYRQC010000248.1:0-8161 GCA_964426265.1 uncultured Phycisphaerales bacterium
GCCGGCGCCGAGCATTTCGATGGCCTCGACCTGACACCGTGGATCACCGACCCGAGCCGCGCCGCGCCCGAACGGACGCTCTATCTCGAGACGATCCTGGCGTGGCTCAACTTTGGCTGGGCGCCGCAGTTCGGCTGCACGCTCGGATCGCTGAAGTACCTGCGCTCGGCGCGCGAGGAGCTGTTCGACCGCGCCACCGATCCGACCGAGTCGAAGAACCTCTTCGTCGAGGGGGAGCCGCGCGCCGCCGCTCTCTGGCGGCAGCTCTTGGCCCACCTCACCGCCGCCAACCCCGACGCGCGCGCCACCACGTCCCTGAGTGAAGCCGATCGGCGGCGGCTCGAGGCGCTCGGCTACGCGGCCGGCGGTGGCAGCGGTGCCGAGCTGCCGGACGATTGGAGCAAGCTCCCCGATCCCTACGCCAAGGTCGGGAGCTACGACCGGATGAACAACGCGGTCGCCGCGGCGACGCAGCAGGGGTTCGAGGCGGCGGTCGCGACGTTGCAGGGCGCGCTTGCGGAGGAGCCGAGCTGCGCGCCGCTGCACGAGCAGCTCGGGATGGTGCTGCTGCTGGTCGGTGGCGTCGAGCACGCGGTCGAGGCGGCGGCGGCCTTCGATGCGGCGCTGAAGATCGACGGCCGTCGTCCGCGTTGCTGGTACTTCCGGGCGCAGTGCGCGCAGGCGATCGCGGAGCACGAGCACGCGCTCGCCAAGGCGGAGCGCGAGGGCGGTCGCGCCGCCGAGACCAAGCAGCACGTCGACGCCGAACGCGCCGCGACCGAGCTCGCGGAGACGGCGCTGCGCAAGGCGCTCGAATGCGATCCCGGCTATCCCGACGCGCTCACGCTGCTCGTACGCCTCATGACGCTGCGCAGTGAACGGGCGATCCAGCGCCGCGACAAGCCCGAGGCGACGCGGCTCCTCACGGAGAGCAAGCAGCTCCTCGAACGGCTCGTCGCGGTCCTGCCACCCGGCTCAACCGAGTGGGCCGATGCCACCGCACGTCGCACCCAGACCGAGCGCACGTTGGAGCAGCTCGCGAAGCTGAAGTAGCCGAAGACGGGGTGACCTGCGGCCGCATCACGCCGCCGGCAGCGGACCCGACGCGACCAGTCGCTTTCGGCGCGAAAGTCGTTTTCGCCGCAAATCCATGGTGAGGTTCAGCCCCTCCAACGAGCGGGCGCCGAGCAGCGCGAGATCGCCCGCCTCAGCGAATACCACCTCATCCACGGTGAACGTCGCGGCCACGTGGACGACCGCAAAGCCGACGCTACGCGTGATCTGCTGGCCGTTGGCCATGACGAACTGGAGGTCCTTCTTCTCGCGTTTGATGCCGATCCGCTCCAGCAGAGGGGCCGGAATCCACGTGTACTCGCTGCCGGTGTCCACGAGCAGCTTGGCCAGATCCACCCCTTTGCGGCGGTCCGTGATCTGGGCGATGCGGCAGCCGGTGTGAAATGTCCCCACGAGACTGCTCTCCTGGCAAACGGTGAGTGCGAATCGTGCCTGCACTCCGAATGGTACCGCCTGGAACTTGACCGCCCGATGCGTCGTCGGCTCACTGCCCGCAGCGGAACGACCAGCTGAAGGTGTCCTCGAACGCGCCGTCGTAATCGACTCGCAACCGGCCCGTCACGGTGTACTTGCCGTCGGGCTGCAGCGGAGTGTCGGGGATGAGGCACCACGCATCCTCGGGAGCGAGCTTCGGATTGGTCGGCTCGGTCGGCGTGGAGAGCTGACATGGCACGAGTGGGCCGGCGGCGCCGTCGCGATGGAGCTCGAGAGTGATCGTGGGTCGCGTCCCGAAGCGGTAGGTGAGCTGGAAGGTGACCGGATAGCCGAGCTGCGATTCGTCCTTGCCTGGCACTGGATGGGGGATCTCCGGCCGGAAACGGATCGGGACGTCGTCGGCGTCGGGCGGCGGCCACGGTACGCCCCAGTAGCGCGAGTCGCCGCCGCAGCGCGTCTTGCCCGATAGCTGGGCCGAGTCGTGGGGCCGCACGAACGACGCGCAATCGAGCACGGCGCACACCCCGAGCGCCTCCTCGACGAGTTCGGTGCGCGGCTTGCCGGTGGCCGCGGGGATCTTCCGCAGCAGCGGCGCGAGCGGGCCATCGCCCGCGAGGTACTCGCAGAGGAAGGTCGCCTTGAGCAAGTCGATTGCTTTGAGCCGGCCGACTTGATCGACGATCAGGGAGGCGAGCGACGTCCAGTTCGCGATCCCCGCGGTCATCACCGGCTGGACCTCGCGCAAGATGATCCCGTGCGGCCCGCCGAGCATGATCTGGATCGCGAGCATCGACCTTGCCGAAGGCCGCCTTCTGCGGTGCCGCGCAGTGCGATCGTTGAAATAGATGGTCGCTGCTCGGGCCGGGCTCGACGGGCACTTCGAGCTGGCGGGCGCGCGCGAGCATCGCGCTGATCGCCGCCAGGCCGGCGAGCGCGGCCGCGACAAGTCGTCGCGAGCTTTCCGTGCGCGTCGTCCTCCCCCACCACGCATCGCCTGCGTGGTCAGCTCGCGACCGGCAACCTCCGCCCCTTCGGATCGTCGAGGTACGCGATCGCCTCCGCCGGCAGCTTGCTGCGGTCGTTGATATCCCCGACCGGAGCGCGCTCGAAGGGCTCGAGCGGCCGCGGATAGTGCCACGCCTTGCTGCCGACGAAGGCCTTGAGCAGCGGCATCGGTTGGAAGGCGACGCTCGGCCAGAGGAAGACCTCGTTGGTGCAGAAGCACTCCTTGCAGGCGATCGACTCGCGGAGCTTGATCGCTTCCGGTGAGTTCCAGATCTCGGGGAAGCTCTTCTTGCGGATGTTGCCGATCGGCAAGTGCTGCTCGCAGACCGAGACGTCGCCGTTGGCGTAGACGACGCCCGAGAGGATGCCTGCCTTGCACGGCACGTACTGCGCTTGTCGCTCGGCAGTCTTGATCTTGGCCCAGTGGAGCATCGGGTCGACGATGCTGCCGGTGCGCCCTTCTTCGCGCGCGCTCCAGAGGCGCCGCGAGTATTGGACCAGCTCGCTGTAACCCTTGAGCTCGGGGCCGACCAGCGTCGGGCGCTTCCTCTCGCCGCGCAGCATGGCGAGGTTGTGGTGCGACATCGCCGGGCAGCGCTCGAAGAGGTAGGTCGTGAGCCGCCGGATCTCGTCGACGTTCTCGCCGGTCACCGTCGAGATCGAGTGGATCTCGAGGCGCGGCTCCTTCTTCTTGAGCTCGGCGAGCGCGTCGTAGGTCTCCATCGCCTTCTCGAACGAGCGGCGATCGCGCCGGAACCAGTTGTGGTAGGGCGGCATGCCGTCGAGCGAGATCTCGGCGGCGAAGAGCTGGAGCGCCGGATTCTTGAAGAGCTCCGTGAGCTGGGTGATCGTCTTCTCGGTGTAGTAGCCGTTGGTCGGGCAGTAGATGTGCTTCACGCCGTTGTTGCGGACGAAGAAGTCGCAGATCTCGGCGTACTCCTTGCGCAGGAAGGGCTCGCCGCCGGAGAGGTTCAGGTTCTCGATCGGGCCGAGGCTCCGCGCGAGGCCGAAGATCTCGTCCTTCGTGAGGTCGTCCCGGGAGTTCAGCTCCTTCCAGTAAAAGCAGTGATCGCAGGCGAGGTTGCAGATGCTGTTGATGAAGAGGATGAGGAACGGCGGCGTCGCGGTCGGCTGCGCTTCGGAGGCGCGCCGCACCAGACGAAGGTGCCGGGAAATGCGGGTCGGAAGGCTCAAGGGCTGTGATTCCTGGGTGGGAGCGCCGGTCGGCGGCGCGTCAGTTCGGCGGACACGATAGCCCGGCATCGCCGATCGGACCTACCTTCGGGAGCCGAGCGCACCACGCTTGAAGCGGGGAGCGGGCCGCCCGCTGCATCGGCAAGTTCCTCTGGATGCAGTGGGCCGGGAGCCACGTGCAACGGCCGCCGCCGCTCGCCAGCCGATGGTCGGCCGGTAGCGCGTCCGCCACCGGCTAGCATGCGAGCCTTTTCCGGGCCCCACGACCTTGAACGACCTCGACGATCGACAGGAGCGGCTGGAGCGGCTCGCCGAGCGGCGTCGCGACGCGATCCGCCGGGCGTTCGTCCGCTTCCACCCGCTGGCGCTCGGCTGCGGGGCCGGCGTGGCGACCGGGCTTGGCGTGCTGCTCGCGACGCTGCTGCTCGCGTTTGGCGGCGGCAAGATGGTCGGCGCCAACCTGAAGTCCCTCGCGAGCTATTTCCCTGGCTACAGCGTCGATGGCCTCGGCGCCTTCGTCGGGGGGCTTTACGGCTTCGCGGCCGGCTTCCTGGCGGGCTACGCGATCGCGAGCTTCCGGAACCTGGCGTTGCGGGTGGTGCTGACGGCGATGCGCGCGTCGGCTGACCGCTGGCGGCGGCGTCATCTGCTCGATGAAGTTTGAGAGAAGAGGGTGGATCAGGTGAATCAGGTGACTCGGGTGAACCAACGGTGAAGCCGCCGATCGACACGATCTACGAGCAGGTCGAGGCCGAGCGCCTGCTCGACGAGGTGCTCACGCGGATGAACGCGCGCGTGCTCGGCATCACGCTCGGGTGCCTCTGCGGCTCGGGGCTCTTCCTGGCGACGCTCCTGCTGCTGATCCAGGGCGGCTCGCAGGTCGGCAAGCACTTGCGGCTGCTCGGTCATTTCCTGCCGGGCTACGACGTGACCTGGTTCGGGCTGCTGCTCTCGCTGCCGTACGGCGCGGTGATCGGGTTCGTCGCGGGCTATCTGGTCTCGCGCGTCTACAACTGGGTCGCGCGTCCGGTGAGCGGACCAGCAGGGGGTTTGTGATCCGTCATGGCTGACCGCAATCGTCACGTGATCGTGCTCGGCGCCGGGCCCGGCGGGCTCTCGTGCGCCCACAAGCTGGTCGAGTACGGCTACAAGGTCACCGTCCTCGAGAAGGAGAGCTACGTCGGCGGCCTCTCGCGCACCCTCGTCCGCAACGGCTGGCGCTTCGACTTCGGCGGCCACCGCTGGTTCACCAAGAACAAGGCGCTGAACGACTGGTTCCTGCGCCTGATGGACGGGCAACTGGTCGAGGTCGAGCGCATCAGCCGAATCCTCTTCAACGGCAAGTACTTCGACTACCCGATCTCGATCAAGAACGTGCTGCAGTCGGCCGGACTCTGGACGTCGGGCCTGTGCGTCGTCGATTACGGTTTCAACACCCTCTCGAACCTGGTGAAGAAGCGCGACATCCGGACGATGGAGGACGCCTTCGTCTCGCAGTTCGGCCGGCGCCTCTTCGACATGTTCTTCCGCCGCTACAGCGAGAAGGTGTGGGGGCGGCCCTGCTCACAGATGTCGGCCGACTGGGTGTCGCAGCGCAGCAAGGGGCTCTCGATCTGGACCGCGATCACCAACGCGCTGCTGAAACCGAAAGAGAAGACGGCCAAGACACTGATCGAGACCTTCGTCTACCCGCGCTACGGCTACCAGGAGATTCCCGAGACGATACGGCGGGTGGTCGAGAAGGCCGGCAACCGCGTGGTGCTCGAGGCGTTCGTGAAGCAGGTCGACGTGAGCGACCCGAGCAAGGTCGTGGTCACCTACGACCAGGGGGGTCGCAGCGAGAGCGTGACCGGCGACTACGTGGTGTCGACCGTGCCGCTCACGTCGCTGCTCTGCTACGGGCTGGTCCCGAAGCCGCCGCAGCCGGTGCTCGATGCCGCGAAGAGCCTCGAGTTCCGCTCGGTCATCACCGTGAACCTGATGCTCGACCTGCCGCAGATGACCAAGGACACCTGGATCTACTGCCACGACGAGGGGCTCGGCTTCGCGCGTCTGCACGAGCCGCGCAACTGGTCGCCCGACATGGCGCCGGCCGGCAAGACCTCGGTGGTGCTCGAATACTTCTGCACCAAGGAAGACGCGGTCTGGAAGAAGTCGGAGCAGGAGATGGTCGAGTGGGGGAAGCGCGACCTCTGCCGCCTCGGCTTCGTGAAGCCCGCGCAGATCCTCGGCGGTTTCACCGAGCGCGCCGGCAATGCCTATCCGGTCTACTCGCTCGGCTACCACGACAAGCTGAAGCGGATGCGCGACCACATCGAGGGGCTCGACCGCGTGGCGATCGTGGGGCGCGGCGGCACCTTCCGCTACAACAACGCCGACCACTCGATCGAGATGGGGCTGGTCACTGCGCAGATGATCAACGGCGAGGTGACCAAGGCGGCGGTGCTCGACATCAACACCGACCTCGAGTACTGCGAGAAGGATCTCGTCTCGACCAACCTCGAGAGCGAGGTGGTCCGGCCGGCGGAGGGCAGCGGCGGCGGGCACACTTGAGCCGGCGGCGATGAGGCTGCAGGGCTCGGTGGGGCGCTGCGTGGCCCGCTGCGGCTCGGCAAGGAGCTCCCTCTTCCTCGCGGTCTGGGTCGGCACGGCGCTCCACTTCGCGACCAACCTCGCGCGCGAGCACTATCCGGCGTTCGCGCTCGCAGAGCACGGGACGCTGCGCTGCGACGACTGGGTCGTCACGAAGGACGATCCGACGGCGCCGGGCGGCACCCGCGTCGAGCCGCTCCATCCCGATCTCTTCCGCCACACCGATGGCCACTGGTACGCGAACAACCAGGTGGGGGCGTCGCTGGTGGCGGGCCCGGTGTTGTGGCTCTTCACGCCGCTGCTCGACCGGCTCGAGACGATCGGCAAGGAGCAGGCGGCGCGCGCTCCGGCGTCGTCGGAATCCGAGTCGCCGTTGTCATCGACCTACGACTCGCAGTACCCGCGACGGCAGGCCTTCATGGCCGAGGTTCGTCGGCGCGGGCTCCACCTGCGGCTCGGAGCGGCGGCGGCGATCACGGCGACGCTGGTGATGGCGCCGGCGGCGGCGCTGCTCGCGCTGCTCATGTACGAGCTGCTGCGGCGTCGCGGCGTCGTGCCGCGGCGTGCGTGGACGCTCGCGCTCCTCTTTCCGCTGCTGACGCCGCTGCTCTTCCGCAGCGCGCTGCTCAATCACAACCAGCTCGAGGCGCTGGTCGGATTCGCGGCGTTCGCGTTGCTTTGGCCGACGGCCGACTCGGCCCCGACGCGGCGGCGACTGGTCGTGAGTGGTCTCTTGGCCGGCGCGACGCTGCTCTTCGACTACTCGGGCGCGGTCGTCGCGGCGGCGCTCGGTGCTTGGGTGTTCGCGACCGGTTGGCGGGCAGGCGGCGCGCGCGCGCCGTGGCGGCAGGCGTTGCAGCAGGCGTTGCAGCGAGCCGTGCCGTTTGGAGTCGGCGGGCTGCTCGGCGTCACGCCGCTCTGGCTGACGCAGTGGTGGCAGTTCGGCGATCCGTTCCGGCCGGCGCAGCACTGGATGCCCGACGCTCACTTCAGCGTTCACGGCTATCACGGCTTTGATCTGCCGAGCGCCGAACTGCTCTGGAGAAACCTCCTCGATCCGAGCTTCGGAATGCTCGCGTTCGCGCCATTGCTGCTGCTCGGGATGGTGGTCGGCTGGCGGCGTGCGCAGTTCGGAGTGGGCGTGCCGGCGGCTGCCGCAGCGACCGCGTCGTCCGTCGTGCCACCGCCCGTCGTCACTCGAGGTGAGCGGCTCTTCGTGTTGCGCTTCTCGCTGACCTTGCTGCTGTTCTGCGCCGCCAACCAGTTCACGCGGTTGCAGTGGAACACCGGCTTCCGCGGTCTCGCGCCGCTGGTGCCGTTCCTCTATCTGGCGGCGTGCGACGGGCTTGCCCGAGTGAGCGGGCGCACACTTGCGCTGCTCGCCGCGCCGCTGGCGCTCCACTCGTGGGTGCTCGCCATGGCGCGTGCGACGCCACCAATGGAGCCGGCGAGCTTCACTGAGTCGACCGTGGCGCGCTCGTGGCAAGCCTTCTTCGAGCACGGGATCGAGCTGCCGTGGCTCACCGTCTGGCGGCAGACGCAGCCGGACGGCGGGCCGGCGTGGGCGGGGTTCCTGGCGCCGGCGTTGGTCGCGGCGATTGTGCTGCTCGGCGTAGTGCTCTGGCGTGTGGGTCTGCGCGCACCGCCGCCGGCGGCAAGCCCCGCTGATCCAGCCGCAAACCGCGGAGCCGCGCGATGAGCCTCCGCTTCGCGATGGTCACGACCTTCTATCCGCCGTTCAACTTCGGCGGCGATGGCATCGGCATCGAGCGCCTCTGTCATGGTCTGCTGCGGCGCGGCCATGAAGTGACCGTCATCCACGACGAGGACGCGTGGCGCAACCTCGCGCCCGGCCGCGAGC
>CAYRQC010000249.1:0-4672 GCA_964426265.1 uncultured Phycisphaerales bacterium
TACCGGTGCGCTCCTTCCACAGCGCGCGGCGGTTCTCACCGGTCATCGGGACGTCGCTGCGCTGCAGCGCGCCGGTGTCGGGGTCCTTCAACGTCAGCGTCACCCGCGCGCGCGGAGCATGGCCGGTCATCCGCTCGAGCACCTGGCCGAGATCCTCGGTGAAGCGCTTGACCCAGCGCGTTCCCGCGGTCTGCCGGCAGAACGCGAGGATCAGGTCGACCCGCAGCTCGTCGATCGCGACCAGCTCGCGGAATCGGCCGTCGAGCTCGATCTGCGGCGTCGTCCCACGCCAGCGCAGCTTCGAGTAGGGCGCGACCTCGACGTAGCCGTCGCCGACGAGCTCCTTCGAGTAGTCGGGCGCACCGGCCGGCGGATCCGCGAGCGCGAGGCCGATCGCGACACCGACTGCGGCCAGCAACAGCGCGGCGGTCGCCAGTCGATGGCGGCGCACGAAACGCGCCGCCGTCTCCGCGATCGTCGGCGGCCGCGCCACGATGGGCCGCCAGTCGAGGTAGCCGCGGACGTCGTCACCGAGCGCGGCCCCGCCGGGATATCGCCGCGCCCGATCACGGCGCAAGCAACAGAGCACGATCGCGTCAAGATCGCCACGCAGCGTCGCGTCGATGCGGCTCGGCGGTAGTGGATCGTCCTGCGAGATCGCGCGCACGAGCGCGTGGACATCGTCCGCCGCGGCCGCAAACGGCCGCCGCCCGACGAGCAGCTCGTGCAGCACGACACCGAGCGACCAGACGTCGGTGCGCGCATCGATGTCGCCGCCGGCGAGCTGCTCCGGGCTCGCGTAGGCGAGTGTGCCGAGCGCGGTCCCCGGCTGCGTCACGCGGCTCGCGTCGCCCGTGCGAAGCAGCGCGAGCCCGAAGTCGACGACCTTCGGATGGCCGTCACCGTCGACCAGCACGTTCGCGGGCTTGAGGTCGCGATGGACGACACCCGCCGCGTGCGCCGCGGCGACCGCGTCGCAAAGCTCGGCGAAGAAGAGGAGGCGATCGGGCCGAGCCCACGCGCCGTCCTGCATGCACTCGGCGAGCGTCCGCCCGACGATCAGCTCCATCACGAGGTAGGGCTCGCCCGACTCCGTCCGTCCTGCGAGATGGAGCTGCGCGATGCCCGGGTGGACGAGGCGGCCGAGCGCCGTGCACTCACGCTCGAAGCGCGTGAGCCCAGCCGGATCGAGCGCACCCGGCAAGAGCTTGAGCGCGACGCGACGGCGCGGCAGCTCCTGCTCCGCCTCGTAAACGACTCCCATCCCGCCGCGGCCGAGCAGCCGGATGATCCGCAGCCCGGCGATCCGCGCCGGCAGCGCGGACGCCGTGCGCGCGCCACCGATCGTCGCGCGCCATTCGTCGATCCGCGCGCGCGCCTCGGGATGGTCGCGCAAGTAGCCGTCGAGCTCGGCGGCCCCTCGCTCGACCCAGCTGAATAGCTGCTCGTCGGGCACGCGTGGCTGCATGGCGGCGCATCGTACCGGCGGCGGAGAACCGCCGTTTTGCGGCGAGCGGTGTCTTCCGGTGCAGTTGCATCGTTCCTCGCGTGGTTCGTCGCGTGGTTCCTCGCATTGCTGGAGATCGTCATGGCATGGCTCGCGCTGCTCTTGTCGTGGTGCTGCTCGATGACTGCGCTCGCCGGATGCTCCTCGCTCGCCGTTCTCGCCGGCGGCGACGACGACTTCGAGAAGCTCGCGCCCTGGACGGCGGTGCGCTGGCACGACGAGGTCGCCGAGGTCGAGATCGGCGACCGATACTTCGAGCTGATGGCGATCGACGGCGTGAAGAGCGCCGACGTGGTCGCCTTCTGCAAGAAGACTTGGCCGCACATCTGGCAGAAGCGGTTCGAGGAGGACCTCGTCGAGGCGCTGACCAAGATGGACGAGAAGGTCGGCGCGAAGGTGACTCTCGAGCTGATCGATCTCGACTCGAAGAAGACGGTCCGCAAGACCGACGTCGCGATGACGCACGAGAATCGCCAGAAGCTGTGGCAGGCGCGGTGGGATCGCGAGCAGGGGGCGCCGCCGCGCCGCGAGGAGCCGGTGACTCAGCTCTCTCGAGCCGACGCGTTCGCCGATCTCGACGACTTCGCGCGGCGGATGCGCGACGAGTACGCCTACTACGCGCGAGCAGCCGCAGCCTTCGAACGCGATCTCGACGCGGCGAAGAAGGCGCTACCGGCGACGATCGAGCGCGACGACTTTGCGCGGCGCGTCCAGGCTCTGCTCTGCCTCTTTGGCGACGGCCACACACAACTCAGCGATCTCGAGCAGTATCTGCCGAGTGGCTTCCTCCCCTTCCTGGTGGATGACACCGGCGGCCGACTGGTTGCCTTTCGCGAAGACCGCTCGGCCTTCTTCGACGAGCAGCATCCCTACCTGGTCGCGCTCGACGGCGTGGCGATCGCGACGTGGCTCGACGCCGCGGCGCGTTTGGTGCCGCGCGGCTCGCCCGACTTCGTCCGCTGGCACTCGATCCGTGGGCTGCGCTTCGTCGCGTGGTTGCGACAGGAACTCGCGCTCCCTGCCACCGACTCGTTGTCCGTCGAGCTCGCCGACGAGAGCGGCGCCCGCGTCACCAGCCGCGCGAAGCTCTCCTCCCGCAAGCCGATCTACGGCGAGTGGCCGCGCTCGCGGAGCGGACTGCTCGACGGCCAGATCGCCTGCCTGCGCATTCCGAAGATGGACGACGATCCGGGCGACGATCAGGCACTCCACGCAACCATGCAGAGCTTCGCCCGCGCGCGCGGCCTCGTGATCGACGTGCGCGGCAACGGCGGTGGCAGCCGGCTCTTGCTGCGCGAGCTCTTCCCGTGGTTCATGCACGCGTCCGATCCGCTGCGCGTCGTCAACGTCGCCGCGTATCGGCTGCACGACGGCGACCGAGCCGACGCCGCGGAGGGCTATCTCGCCGATCGCTGGCTCTATCCACTCACTTCGCGCGAGTGGCGCGCCGACGAGCAGCCCCTCCTCCAGCGCTTCGTGCACGGCTTTCGACCGGCCTGGACGCCGCCGGCGAAGCAGTTCAGCGCGTGGCACCTCTTCGCGCTCCGCGCCGATTCGCACCACGATGCACCACACTTCGACGGTCCGGTCGTCGTGCTCCAGGACGGCGGCTGCTTCAGCGCGACCGACGTCTTCCTCGGTGCGTTCAAGGGCTGGCGCGACGTGACGCTGCTCGGCACGCAGAGCGGTGGCGGCAGCGGCCGGGCGATCGGCGGCAAGCTGCCACATAGCGGGCTCGAGTTCCGTGTGTCTTCGATGGCATCGTTCCGCGCCGACGGCTCGCTCTACGACGGGGTTGGCGTCACGCCCGACGTCGTGGTCGAGCCGCGAGCGACGGACTTCGTCGGTGCGACGGACACGCAGCTCGACGCCGCGCTCGCGCGGATCGGGGAGGCGCTGCGCGCGCGACGCTGATCGGGTACGGAGCGTCGCTCATGTCACTCCACGAACACGGCAACCGTCAGCGCGATCCAGAGCCCGAGAGTCACGAGCAGCTTCCCCGCCAGCCCCTTGAGCCGCCCCATCGCCGCGCCTTGCGCCGGCTTCAGCGCCGACTCGAGCGTCTGGTGCGGGAGCGTCAGCTCCATCACGATCGCGCCGACCGCGCTGCCGAGCACACCGCCGATGATCGCGCCGATGATGAGCCCGAAAGGCGCGCCGACGATCGCGCCGACGATCCCACCCACCATCGCGCCGGCCATGCCGCGTTTGCTCGCGCCCGCCTTCTTCGCACCGGCGGCGCCGGCACTGAACTCGAAGATCTCGGCGGCGAGCGCCGCGACGACCGCGACGACCAGCGTCCACGAATCGAAAGTGTGGCCGCCGTCGGAGCGCAGCCAGCGATCGGAAAGCTGCAATGCACCGGCGAGCAACAGCAACGCCCAAAGCCCGGGAAGCCCGATCATGGTCACGACTACACAGACGAGGCCGAGCAGACCGAACGCGGCGCCCGCCACCCAGCGAATCGCGGTGCCGGCGAGATCGACGTCGAGCAGCGGCGCCAGCGCCGTCACTTCAGCTCCCTCACCTCGATCTCCTTGAAGGCGACCTCACTGCCGTCGTTGTGCTGTTGCAAGCAGACGTGGCCGGTCGTGAACTGGCGCGCCGCGTCGATGAAGTCGGCGGTCTGCACGTCGTTCACCCAGACTGTGAGGTGAGTGCCGGCGGCCTCGTCGAAGCAACGCACCCGAAGATCGAACCAGAGATCGTTTTGCACCAGCACGGCAGGCACCTTGACGCGGTCGTAGATCCCTCCGGTGCGCTGCGGCTCCTTTTCGGAAGTGTTGTTGATCTGCGCTTCGTAGCCGTCCGGCCATCCTTCACCAATGGTGGCGCGCGCGTAGAAGCCCGAGTTGCCGTGGTCGTTGATCTTCACCTTGGCGCGCTGCTCGTAATCCTTGTAGTCGCCGCGCGGACTGAAGAGGTGGCCGGCGGGACCGCGCGCGATGAGTGCACCGTCCTCGACCGTGAAACGCGCCTCGCCCGAGGTCTTCCAACCGTCGATCGTCTTGCCATCGAAGATGCGAACCCAGCCTTGTGCTACGGCGGCGCCGGCGAGCGCCGCGGGCTCCCCCTCCGGCGCGATCCGCCTCACCCGCACCTTCTTGTAGGCGACCGGCCCGTGGTCGCCCTGCAACCGGAGGGGTCCGAATGCCACTTCGGGAC
>CAYRQC010000250.1:0-3712 GCA_964426265.1 uncultured Phycisphaerales bacterium
TCGCCCTGGCCCAGAAGAAGGCCGCGTTGATCAAGTCGCTCGCCACGAACGCGCAGTGGTTCGAGGACCACATGCCGATCGCGTCGATCTACCGCAAGCCGAAGGTGAAGGGGATCTCGGCGAAGGCGATCCAGGTCGTGCTGGAGACGGGCGACAGCGGCCCGATCACGCCGATCGGCATCAACCTCCCGAACCCGCAGGACATCCGCGAGAAGTACGGCAGCAAGTCGGTGAGCCTCGGCAACGTCGTCGAGGCCTACGACAAGTCGGCGCCCGCCGCCTCGCGCCGCGAGTTCTGTTGGGATGACGCCGAGTTCGAGCGCAGCCTGAAATGGAAATCGCTGTGTGACGCACT
This sequence comes from uncultured Phycisphaerales bacterium, assembly GCA_964426265.1. Lineage (GTDB taxonomy): Bacteria > Planctomycetota > B15-G4 > B15-G4 > SIAN01 > SIAN01. The sequence goes on from CAYRQC010000250.1 coordinate 356, forward strand.
CACCACCAACATGCACGAGGTGATCGGCCATGCGTCGGGCCGCGGCGCCGAGCAGCTGAAAGGTGAGGATCCGGCGAAGTTCATCAAGGAGTACTACTCCGCGCTCGAGGAAGCGCGCGCCGACCTGGTCGCGCTCTGCTTCATCGGCGATCCCAAGCTCGTCGAGCTCGGGCTGGTGACCGACAGCAAGGCGGTGCAGCTCACCGAGTACGAGGGCTACACGCGCAACGCCCTGACGCAGCTCAACCGGGTCAAGGAGGGCACGCAGCTCGAGGAAGACCACATGCGCAATCGCCAGATGATCGTGAACTGGCTGCGCGCCAACACCAAGGCGATCGACGTCCGCCAGGTCCGCGACCTGGCGGCAGGCACGGCGAAGACCTACTACCACGTGCTCGACCCGAACGAGTGGCAGCGCGGCGCGTGCAAGCTGCTCGCCGAAGTCCAACGAATCAAGTCGGAAGGCGACTTCGCGGCGGCGAAGAAGCTGTTCGATGACTATGGCATCCGGTTCGACCCGAAGCTGCGCGACGAGGTGGTGGCGCGCTTCGAGGCGCAGAAGCTCCCGGCCTACACCGGTTTCGTGCAGCCGAAGCTGACGCCGGTGATCAACGATGCCGGCGCGATCACCGACGTGAAGATCAGCTACCCGCAGGATCTCGAGGCGCAGATGCTCGAGTGGAGCGGGCGCGTCCGGGCGCGATGAGGCACTTTCGCTGAAGCATTCCCTCCTGTGGCTCCACCTGTTGGCGAGCGTCGCTGCGTTCCTCGCCTACGGCTTCGACAAGCGCCGCGCCGCTCGCGGGGGCCGCCGCGTCCCGGAGAACACGCTGCACCTGCTCGCCCTCGTCGGTGGTTGGCCGGGGGCGCTCGCGGCGTCGTGGCTCTTCCGCCACAAGACGCGCAAGTGGTCGTTCCGGCTCGTGCTACTCGCGATCGTCGCGCTGCACGCCGCGGCGTGGTTGCTCGCGTGGCGGGCGGGGCTCATTCCGTAGCCGGGCTCGCTCGCTCGAGCTTGATCAGATTCACGGCGATGTGGTGCTTCTGCTCCGGCAGGATCTCGCTGCCGGCGTAGTTCAGCCCGTGCTCCAGCGCGAGTGCCGGGACGCGCCGTGCGTGCGGTCGACCCGGATCGCTGATCCACGCCTGCGCACCTGGTTTCAGGTGCGCGGCCAGGAACGCCGTGACCCCCGGCACGTTGCGCTCCTCGTAGAGGACGTCGGCAGCAAGGATCCGGTCGAAGCGGCCCATCGGCGGCGGCTGGCGCCAGTCGGCCACGAAGAAGGTGGTGCTCTCGAATGGCAGTCCCTGGTCGCGCGCACTCTGCGCGGCGATCGTGAGCGCGCGCGGCTCCCAGTCCATGAAGGTGACGCGCGCGCCGCACGCCGCCGCCGCAAAGCCGACCGCGCCAAGGCCGCAGCCGAGATCCAGCACCTCCACGCCGCGCAGCTCCGGCCCATCAAGGAGCTTCGCGATCAACGACTCCGCCGCCGGCCAGATCGATCCGAAGTAGGGCATCCGCTCGTCGGTCGCGTTGTATTCCTCTTCCGTGATCTGCTCCAGCAGCACGTCGGGATCGACGACCACCCAAAGGCCGAACGTGCGCGCCGGTGCCGTCCCGAACTCGCGCCATCGCAGCGCGAGCCCGGCGATCGTCTTGACCTGGTCGGCCGGCTTCACGATCGCTCTCGATCCGGCGATGTGCGGAAAACGTCGGCGTAGGATCCCCGGATCGGTACGACGGAACTCTCAGCGCTCCGTCCGCGGCGCGGTGTCGGGATCGATCCCGAGCGTGCGGATCGCCTTGGCGACGTCGGCGGGCTTCACCGCGCCCTCCTTGGCGAGCTGCCAGAGCGCGGCGATCGCGATGTGCTCGGCGTCGACCTCGAAGAAGCGGCGCAGCGCCTTGCGATCGTCGCTGCGGCCGAAACCGTCGGTGCCGAGCGCGTGCAATCCCTGTGGCATCCACGGCGCGATCAGGTGGGGCATCGCCTTCATGAAGTCGCTGGCGGCGATGACCGGCCACGGCTCGTCCTGGAACTGTCGGGTCAGATAGGGCACCCGCATCGGCTGGTCGGGGTGGAGCATGTTCCAACGCTCACAGTCGAGCGCGTCGCGGCGCAGCTCCTTCCAACTGGTGACGGCCCAGAGGTCGGTGGCGACGCCGAACTGGTCGCGCAGCAGATCGGCGGCACGCAACACCTCGTTCAAGATCGTGCCGGCGCCGAGCAGGTGGACGCGCTTCTTCGGCTTTCCTTCGGCGCGCCGCAGCCGGTAGATGCCCTTCAAGATGCCTTCGCTCGCCCCCTCGGGCATCGCCGGCATCTCGTAGGTCTCGTTGTAGAGAGTGACGTAATAGAGGAGATCCTCGCCGTCGGCGTACATCCGCCGGAGCCCGTCCTGCACGATGGTCGCCAGCTCGTAGGCGTAGGTGGCGTCGTATGCCAACAGGTTCGGGACTGGCATTGCGAGCAAGTGGCTGTTGCCATCCTCGTGCTGCAATCCCTCGCCGTTCAGCGTGGTGCGTCCGGCCGTCGCGCCGAAGAGGAAGCCGCGCGCGCGTTGGTCGGCCGCCTGCCAGATGAGGTCGCCGATCCGCTGGAAGCCGAACATCGAATAGAAGGTGAAGAGCGGGATCATCGGCTCGCCGTGAGTCGCATACGAAGTGCCGGCGGCGATGAAGCTCGCGAGTGAACCAGCCTCGTTGATCCCCTCCTCGAGGACCTGGCCCTCCTTCGATTCCTTGTAGTAGAGCAGCACTTTCTTGTCGACCGGTTCGTAGAGCTGGCCCTGCGACGCGTAGATCGCGCACTGTTGGAACAGCGCATCGAGCCCGAAGGTGCGCGCCTCGTCGGGCACGATCGGCACCAGTCGCTTGCCGATGCCCGGGTGCTTCAGCAGCGACGCCATCATCCGGACCAGCGCCATCGTCGTGCTGCTGGCCTGGCCGGCGCTCCCCGCGAAGTACTCCTTGAAGAAGTCGGGCGACGGCACGTCGAGCGGCTTGCTGACGACCACCCGGCGCGGCAGTGGTCCGCCGAGCGCCGCGCGCCGCTCCTTCAAGTACTCGATCTCCTCGCTGTCGTCGGCCGGCTTGTAGAACGGTGCGGTCACGACCTCGCTGTCGGGGATCGGCAGCTCGCAGCGATCGCGGAACTCGCGCAGATCATCGGGCGGGAGCTGCTTCTGGTTGTGGGTGGTGTTGCGGCCTTCGGACGCCTCGCCGAGCGCGTAGCCCTTGACCGTCTTCGCGAGGATGACGGTCGGCCGCCCCTCGCACTCGAGGGCCGCCTGGTAGGCCGCGTGTACCTTCGCCGGATCGTGTCCGCCACGACCGAGCCGTTGGATCTGCTTGTC
>CAYRQC010000251.1:0-2736 GCA_964426265.1 uncultured Phycisphaerales bacterium
AGTCCCTTGCAGAGCGTTGCGCACGTCGGTCACGAAAGCGCCTCCGTCACCGCGTCGGCGAGCTTCTTCAACCCCGCGGCGACGTCGCTGCCGAGATGGACGCGCAGGGCCCGGCGGCCACGTTCGGAGAGCACCTCGAAATCGCCGCGCGCCTGCGCCGCCTTCACCACACCGAAGGTGAACTTCTGGCCCGGGACGGCGAGGTCGCGCGCGTCATCGCAAGTGATCTGGAGCACGACGCCACTGTTGGGTCCACCCTTGTAGGCCTGGCCGGTCGAGTGGAGGAAGCGCGGGCCGAAGCCCATCACCGTGGCGACCCGCCGCGCGTTTCGAACCTCGTGGCGCATCTTCTGGATCAACGACTCGTGGGTGGCGTTCATGTCGACGTAGGCGAGGAAGGCGGCGTAGTCGCCGGGCTTCAGGCGAGCGAGATGGGCGCGCACGAGCTGCGCGAGTGAGCCACCAGCAACAGCGCCGGCGCCACCAGCGGCGCCCGGCCTCCCGACCGCGTTCATCAGCTCCGCCGCATTCTTCGCGTCGGCGAAGAGCGCCACCCCTTCACCACTCCAGAACGGCTTCTCGGCCGGTAGCGCGCCGCTCTGCTCATAGGCCGACGTGAGCTTCTTCGTGGCGATCTTGCTCGCCTCGACATCGGGCTGGTCGAACGGGTTGATGCCAAGCACCGCCCCCACCACCGCGGTCGCGATCTCGAGCGCGAACATCTCGCCCGCGAGGTCTTCCGCGTCGGCGAGCGGGATGCGGACGACCGGATGGCCGGCCGCGGCGAGTGCGGCGAGCGCGTCGCTCGTGCGCGGGTCGACCTGGCCGGGCAGCTCGTAGCTGAGGAAGAGGCGGTCGTTGTCGTACTTGTCGGGGCCGCCGAGGCACTCGCGATCGACCGGAATCAGTCCCAGACCGGCCTTCCCGGTCGATTCCGCGACGAGCTGCTCGATCCATGCGCCGAAGTCGGCGATGCCCGGCGACGTGACCACCGTCAGCTTGTCGCGCTTCTGCTTCGCCGCCGCGCCGAGGAGCAGCCCGAGGTGGACTCCGGGGTTGTCGGCGATCGACAACGACCGGCACGCCTGCTTCATCGCCGCCGCGCGTTCGAGCAGCCGGCCGACGTCGAGCCCCATCGCGGCCGCCGGTACGAGGCCGAAGTCGGAGAGCGCCGAGTAGCGCCCGCCGATGCTCTTCACGCCGTGGAAAATGCGCCGGAAGCCGTCGGCCTCTGCCACCTTCTCCAGGTTCGAGCCGGGATCGGTCACGGCGATGAAACGGCGACCCGCTTCCTTGGCGCCGACCACCTGCTTCACCCGCTCGAAGAACCACGCCTTGAAGATGTTGGGTTCGAGCGTGCTGCCCGACTTGCTGGAGACGCAGAAGAGCGTGCGGGTGAGGTTGATGCGCCGCTCGACGGCCTGGAGCTGCGCCGGATCGGTCGAATCGAGCACGACCAGTTGCGGCATCGCCGGGAGCTTCCCGAACGTCTCGGCCCACACCTCGGGGCAGAGGCTCGAACCACCCATGCCGAGCAGGCAGACGTGGCTGAAGCCCGCTTCCTTCACCTCTTTCGCGAGATCGGCGAACTTGGTGAGCTGCGTTCGCTGCTCGTCGACGATGGTGAGCCAACCGGTCCAGCTCGCCTCATCGGCGCCGCTCCAGAGCTTCGCGTCGGAAGCCCACAACCGCGCGACCTTGCCGCCACTGGTCCAGTCGGCAACCAGCTTCTTGAACTCGTCGTCGACCGCGGCCGGCAGTCGGACCGTGACGCGCGGGGCAGTTGCGGCCGCGCTCGGCTCGACGGGCGTTCCACCGTGGTTCGCGACCGCGGCGAGCAGCTTGTCGAACGCATCCTTGAATATCTTCACGCCATCCATCAGCAACTGGTCGGTCGCCGCCTTCAGCGAGATCCCCGTCTTCTCGAGATCGGCAATGACGCGCCTTGCCCCGTCGAGGTCCGCCGTGAGCGTCGGCTTCACGACGCCGTGCTCCTTGAAGGCGTCGTAGGTGGCCGGCGGAATGGTCTCGACCGTCTCGGGGCCGATCAGCTCCTCGACATAGACGACATCGCGGTACTTGGGGTTCTTGGTGCTGGTGGAGGCCCAGAGCAGCCGCTGTGGCATGGCGCCGCTCTTCGCGAGTGCCGCCCAGCGCGCGCCCGCCTTGAGGCCGAGGTAATGCTGGTAGGCGATCTTTGCGTTGGCGATCGCGATCTTTCCCTGTAGTGATTCGGCGAGCGCCTTCGTCGCAGGGCCGCCCGCCCCTTTCACGATCGCGTCGAGCTTGCCGTCGATCAGCGAGTCGATCCGGCTGATGAAGAAGCTCGCGACCGATGCCACACGGCCGGCCTCGCCGCCCTTCGCCACCCACCGTTCGAGGCCGTCGAGCCACGCGTCGGCGACCGCGGAGTAGGCATCGACACTGAAGAGGAGTGTGATGTTGACATTGATGCCATCGGCGAGCAGCTCACGGACCGCCGGGATCCCGGGTGGCGTCGCCGGCACCTTGATCATCAGGTTCGGGCGATTCACCGCGCCCCACAGCCGGCGCGCTTCCGCGAGCGTCCCTTGCCGGTCGAACGCGAGATCGGGCGAGACCTCGAGGCTCACGTAACCGTCGACGCGGCGCGACGACTCGTAGACCGGCTTCATCAGGTCGCACGCCGCCTGGATGTCGGCGATCGCGAGACGCTCGAACACCGTCTTCGGATTGCGCGCGCACTCGGCGCCGGCC
>CAYRQC010000252.1:0-5204 GCA_964426265.1 uncultured Phycisphaerales bacterium
GGTGAACTGGAACTCGCGACTTGGAAGCTGGAATGTCAAGGCCGGGCGGCTGCGATCTGTCTTTGATCGTCACGACTTTGCTTTCACGTGGTCCTTCGGAGAAATGGCACCGATGGTGGCAGGTTTGGGATACGACTGGACCGTCACTCAGACCGGCAAAGCTCTAAGAGAGCTAATTGAACTCGTTGGCGCCGAACACACAACCCGGTCACCCGAACCGGCCGAAAGTGCCATCCAGAACCAGCTCTTCGGAAGACCGACTCCAATCCAAACAAGGCTTCCGTACTCGAAACCCACGGCGAACGGCTCCTCCCGCTCGATCACGATCTCCAACGAGTCCGGCGCCCATCTCCCGCACATCCCCACCGCTTCGATCGACGCCGTCGTGATCGATCCGCCCTACGAAGCGAACGTGATGTACGCGGAGCTCGCCGACTTCTTCTACGTCTGGCTGAAGCGCACGGCCGGCCTGCTCTTCCCCGAGCCGTTCAGCCGCTACCTGACCGACAAGGAACGCGAAGCGGTCGCGAACGCGGCGCGCTTCAAGGACTTCACACAGGTGAAGGGGAGCGGCGGCGCCCACAAGCGCGCCACGCGCGACTACCAGGAGAAGATGCAGGCGATCTTCGCCGAGTGCCGGCGGGTGCTGAAGCCGGACGGGATCATGGTCCTGATGTTCACGCACAAGGCGACCGGCGCATGGGACGCGCTCGCGAAGGGGCTGGTCGACGCCGGCTTCGTCATCACCGCGAGCTGGCCGATCCACACCGAGGCCGAGGGGTCGCTCCACATCAAGGACAAGAACGCGGCGAAGAGCACGATTTTCCTCGTCTGCCGGCCGCGCGCGGCGACGGCGGTGGGAGCGACGCCCAACTATTGGGAAGACGTCGAGCCGCAGGTCACCGAGGTGGTGCGCCGGCGCGTCGAAGAGTTCCAGCAGGCCGGCATCCGCGGCGTCGACCTCTACCTCGCCTGCTTCGGACCGGCGCTCCAGGTCTTCTCCGAACACTGGCCGCTCCAGCGCGGCCGTCCGGCACAAAAGCCGGTGACGGCCAAGCGCAAGCAGCTCACGCTCCGCGAAGACGAGGAGTTCGATCCGTACGCGGTGCGCCCCGAGGATGCGCTGATGGCCGCGCGCTCTGCGGTGAAGGACTACCGTCTGGCGCAGCTCACGTCGGTGCAGCGCCAGGCGCATCTCGATCCGGTGACCGAGTTTTTCGTGCTCGCCTGGGATGCCTTCGAGTCGCCGACCTTCCCGGCAGACGAGGCGTTGAAGCTCGCGCGCGTCGTCGGCCTCCCCTTCGATGTCCTGCGCGGCCACATCCTCGAGCTCAAGGGCGACGACGTGCAGCTCTGGGACAGCGTGACGCGCGGCCAGAAGGGGGCGCTCGGCGCGATGAAGGGCGAGGCGCTGCTCGACGTGCTGCACCAGTGCGCGCGCCTCGGCCGCGAGCAGAACACCGGCGTCGCGAAGGAGCTGCTGGAACGTCACGAGCTGCTCGCCGAACCGGCGCTGCAGAAGGCGCTCGAAGCGCTGCTGAATGTGCTGCCACCACCACGATTGGTGGAAGGGAGCAAGGTCTCGCTGGTCGCCGGCGCCGCCGCGGACGCGGACGCGCTGGAGAAGCTGCGGCAGCTCGCGTTCGGCAAGAGCGTGCCGCCGCGCAAGCAGCACAAGCTGCTCGATGTCTGACGCCGCCGACACCGCTGCTGACGCATCGCCTCGCTTGCGCGAGCGCGATTGGCCAGTCGGCCACAGCCACGAGGATGGCGATCTGGTCGCGCTCTTCTTTGAGCCGCTGCTGGCGCGGGCGCGCCTCTACCAGCGCGTCACCGGCTACTTTTCGGGCCACGTCTTCGCGATGGCGGCGCGCGGCGTCGATGCGCTGCTTTGCGGCGGCGGCCGCATGCAGATGGTCGTCGGCTGCACGCTGGAGCAGGAAGAGGTTGCAGCGCTCGAGCGCGGCTACTCGCTGCGCGAGCTGCTGGTCCAGCACGGGGAGAAGCGGCTCGTCGTCGAGCCGGGCGATGACGTGACCCGCGAGCGGCTCGGCTGGCTCGCGTGGCTGGTCGCTCACGGTCACCTCGACTTGAAGATCGGCATCCCGAAGGATGACCAGGGGCGCTACAGCCCCGCGCTCGGCTTGATGCACGCCAAGCAAGGGTTGGTCACCGACGCGGCGGGCGATCGGCTGCTCTTCAACGGCTCGATCAACGAGACGGAGGCCGGCTGGCGGCTGAACCGCGAGTCGTTCTCGATCTCCTGCGATTGGTGGAGCGTGTACGACCGCCGGCGCGTCGAGCAGGCGGCAGAGGAGTTCCAGAAGCTCTGGGAGAACCGCGCTCGCACCGTCGAGGTGGTCGACTTCCCGGAAGCGCTGCGGCAGCGGCTGCTGCAGTTCCTGCCGGATGAAGCGCCGCGACCGCCGATGCGAGTGGCGCCGCGCGACGAAAACGCGAGTGACGTCACGAACGCGGACGCCGACGCAGTCACCACGAACGGACAACCGGCGCCGAGCGATCGTACGGGAGCGCCGGCCGGCGACGACCGAGGCTCCATCGATCCGGCCGCGGCCGATGCAATGGAATGGCGTCGCCAGATATGGAGCTTCCTCGCGCACGCCGCCGCTCGACCGGATGGCGCCCTCGTGGCGGTGAAGAGCAGCACGATCACCCCGTGGCCGCATCAGTTGCGCGCGTACGACCGCATGCTCCGGTCATGGCCCTGCCGGTTGCTGGTGGCCGACGAGGTCGGCCTCGGCAAGACGATCGAGGCCGGGCTCCTGATCCGCCACGCCTGGCTCTGCGGCTTGGCGCGGCGGATCCTCCTGCTGGTGCCCAAGGGCGTGCTGGGGCAGTGGCAGTCGGAGCTCTACGAGAAGTTCAACCTGCGGGTGCCGATCTACACCGGCTCGGCCTTGCGGCAGGTGGCGCACCACGGCGGACCTCCCGCGCGCGAGCTGGAGACGGAGATCGCGCGGGACGCGTGGGTCGCGGAGCCGTTCCTCCTCACCTCCAGCCACCTCGTGCGCCGCACCGAGCGACAGGGCGAGCTGCTCGCCGCGCAGCCGTGGGATCTCGTCATCGTCGATGAGGCGCATCACGCACGGCGGAAGGGCGTTGGCGGCACGAAGGCACGCGGACCGAACCAGCTCCTGGCGCTGCTCCTGCAGATGCAGGAACGGAAGCTCGCCAAGGGGTTGCTGCTACTGACCGCGACGCCGATGCAGGTCCATCCGGTCGAGATCTTCGACCTGCTCGCGCTGCTCGGAATCCCGGCGGAGTGGAGTGAAGGCGCGTTCCTGAACTACTTCGAGCAGATCGATCGCGATCCCGACGTGGCGGTGCTGAAAGACCTGGCCGCGCTGTTCCGCGCAACGGAGCGCGACTTCGGGCCGATGAGCGAGCCTGAGCTTGCGAACGTCACCGCGCAGTTGGCAGTCGAACGGGCTGACGTGGAGCGCGCACTCAAAGCCTTGCGAGAGCCGCAGGCAACCATCCCGCTGAAGAAGCTCACGAACGACCAGCGACGCGCCGCCTTCGCGCTGCTCCGGCTCGGGAGCCCCGTTCACCGGCGGATGTCACGGCACACGCGCAGCCTGTTGCGGCGTTACTTCCAGGCTGGGCTGCTCGACGAGCCGATCACAGAGCGCGATCCGCAGGATCAGCCGATCGACCTCAGCACGGCGGAGCGCGCCGTCTACGAGGCCGTCGAGAGCTACATCAGCCAGACCTACCAGCGCGCCGAGACGACGCGCCGAACCGCCGTCGGCTTCGTGATGACGATCTACCGGCGGCGGCTCGCAAGCAGCTTTCATGCTCTGCGCCGCACACTCGAAGGGCGGCTCGAAGACCTCGTGGCGCGCCGCAAGGGGCGGGAGCTGGGGCGGCTGCCGGGGCTCGAGGACGCGACGGCTGACGAGACGGGAGACGAAGCTGGATCGGACGAGGAGGCCGTCACGGCGTGGTCCTCATCGCTCCAGGATGAAGAGGAGAAGTCGATCCAGGAGCTGCTGCAGTCGGTCGGGCGACTCGGTGGCAACGACACGAAGGCACGGGCGTTGGTGGACGAGCTCGAGTCGGCGCAGGCCGCGGGCTACCCGACGGCGATCGTCTTCACGCAGTTCACCGACACGATGGACTTCCTGAAGGAGTACCTCGCTGAGCGCATCGCACACCGCATCGGTTGCTACCGCGGCGCCGGCGGTGAATGGCGCGATCGCGGCGGCAACTGGCAGCGCTGCTCGAAGGAGGAGATCAAGCGGCGCCTCAAGCACGGCGAGATCGACGTCCTGCTCGCCACCGATTCGGCGGGCGAGGGATTGAACCTCCAGAGCGTCGGCATGTTGGTGAACTACGACCTGCCGTGGAACCCCATGAAGGTCGAGCAGCGGATTGGCCGCATCGATCGCATCGGCCAGAAGCACGCGAAGCTGCGGATCGTCAACTACGCGTACCGCGACACCGTCGAAGCAGACGTCTACTTCGCACTGAGCCAGCGGATCCAGCTCTTCACCGGCGTCGTCGGCAAGCTGCAGCCGATCCTGTCGCGGCTCCCGAGGGAGTTCGAGGCGGCCACGCTCGCACCGCCGGAGCAGCGAGAACGCATGCGCCACGAGATGCTCGCGCGGGTCGACGCCATGGTGCAGGAAGCCGAGGAATCAGGATTCGACATCGATGCCCTTGGAGAGGCGGAGCTCGAGCCACCCAAGTTTCCCGAGAGCTCGGTCCTCCCCGAGGATGCGCGCTACGTGTTGCGGCAGCCCGAGCTACTGCCACCGGGCGTCGAGTGCAAGGACCTCGGTGATGGCACGTTCAACTTGCGCATCCCGGGAAGCGCGATGCTCCGCGTGACCGCCATGCCTGCGGTCTTCGATGATCACGAGGACAACGTGCAGCTCCTGCTGCCGGATGGCGCGGCGTTCCGGAAGCTTGGGCAGATGGCCGGGGCGGACCGCGACGTTGCGCTCGCGTGCAAGGCGCGGAGCCTCGGGGAATTGCTGGCCGAGTGGCAGGCGCGGTTGGGGAAGCGGTGACCCATGACTCGAACGAAAGCCCGAAGAGCGGCGCTCGCATGCGGCATTCTCGTGGTTGGGTGGTGGGCCGCGGCGGTGGTCCTGGACAAGGCGAGCCGGGCACCACCAACGCAGCGGGTGGATGACAACGAAATGTGCGACGTCGATGACGCAGGCCAGCCGCCTCCG
>CAYRQC010000253.1:0-5300 GCA_964426265.1 uncultured Phycisphaerales bacterium
CGCCGTCCACGGGTTCGAGGGCGACGACGGCGGCGGGTGGCGGAGACACCGCCGGCCTACGGCGCCGTCGACTGCTGCAACAAGTCGGTCTGCATCAGGTAGTCGACGAGGTCGATCTTGGTCAGCAGACCGAGCACCCGGTTGCCGCCGTCGACCACGATCGCGACCTCGCCGCGCGCGAAGATCTCGGAGAGCATCGAGGCGGGCGTCTGCTCGCCGACCGTGCTCACCCGCCGAACCATCGCCTCGGCGACCTTCGTGGTGAGCTTCCACTGCTGCGCGACCAGCCCTTGCAGCACGTCACTCTCGGTGAGGATCCCGACCAGCCGGCCTTGATCGAGCACCGGCACCTGCGAGATCCCCTTCTCCTTCATCACCTCGATTGCCTTGCCGAGCGTCTCGGTGACCTCGGACGCGATCAGCGGCCGGCGCGGCAGCGCGCGCAGCACGTCGCCGATCTCCCCCATCGCGAAGTCGCGCTCGACGAAGCGGTTCTCCCGCATCCAGGTCGGATCGACGAACTTCGTCATGTAGTTGCGGATCGAGTCGGGCAGGATCGTCAGGACGCGCTGCCCCGGCTTCATGCGCGCCGCGACCTTGAGCGTCGCCCAGACCGCCGATCCCGACGACCCGCCGCCGAGCAACCCTTCGGTCCGGATCAGCCGCCGCGCCATCAAGAACGAATCGCGATCGTTGCTCTTGATCCACTCGTCGACGAGCTGCGTGTGCAGCACCGACGGGATGAAGTCGTAGCCGATCCCTTCGACCTTGTAGCTCTTGATCTCGCCCGGTCCCGCCAGGATCGACCCTTCCGGATCGACGCCGATGATGCGGCAGCCCGGGATCTCTTCCTTCAGCCGCTGCGCCACGCCGGTCAGCGTGCCGCCCGTCCCCGCCGTCATGACGATCGCGTCGAGCCGCCCGCCGACCTGCTTCACGATCTCGGCGCCGGTCCCGTGGTAGTGGGCGAGCGGGTTGTCGGGATTGTTGTATTGATCGAGGATGTGGCTGTTCGGCAGGATCTCCTTCAGCCGTTTCGCCACCCCGATGTGACTCTCCGGCGCGTCCCACGCCGCCTCGGTCGGCGTGCGGATGATCTCCGCCCCGAGCGCCTCGAGCGTGACCTGCTTCTCGCGGCTCATCTTCTCGGGCAGGGTGATGATCATGCGGTAGCCGCGGACGGCGGCGGCGAGCGCCATCCCGATGCCGGTGTTGCCCGACGTCGGCTCGATCAGCGTGTCGCCCGGTTTGATGCGGCCGCTCTTCTCGGCTTCGGCCACCATGCGCACGCCGATGCGGTCCTTCACCGAACCGCCCGGGTTCAGGTACTCGCACTTGGCCAGCACCTCACATGGCAGCCCGCGGGCAATCCGCTTGAGCCGCACGATCGGCGTGCCGCCGACCGCGTCAAGGATCGAGTCGAAGATCTGCTCGGCCATGGCGTCAAGGGCTCCCGGCGTCGTCGAAGCGGCGGAGCTTAGCGCCGCTGCGGCACGGCACGCCCGTGCCATGCGAGCCTCGCCGCGTTCAGCACGACCGCCAGTGACGACAGCGCCATCGCCAGGCCGGCGCTCGCCGGTTCGGGGGCGGTGATCGAGAAGCGCGTGAGCAACCCCATCGCCCACGGGATCGCGACGACGTTGTAGAGCGCGGCCAGCACGAGGTTCTGCCGGATCACGCGCACGGTTGCATGCGCCGCATCGAGCGCCGCGACCAGATCGAGCGGGTCGCCGCGCAGCAGCACGATCCGCCCCGCCTCGCGCGCCAGCTCGGTGCCGGTCGCGCCGCCGCACGCCGCGCCCACGCTCGCGGCGGCGAGCGCCGCACCGTCGTTGAAGCCGTCACCGGCAAAGAGGACGGGAAGGCCGCGGGCCTGCTGCGCTTCCACGAGCGCCGCCTTCTGCGCCGGCGTCTGCTCGAAGTGCAGCTCGCTGCCCGCGAGGCCGAGCGCCGCGCCGACCCGCTCCGCCGCAGCTCGCCGATCGCCGGTCACCAGCGCGACGACGAGCCCGCGTCGCCGCAGCGCGTCGATCGTCGTGCGCGCCGTCGGCTTCAGCTCATCCCCGAGCGGCCAGAGCACGCGCAGCTCGCCGGCGATGCCGAAGGCGACCAACGAGGCGTCGGCGGAACCGTCGGCGGAACCGTCCGTGGCCGGTGGTCGCGCGTTCGCATCGACGAAGTCGAGCCGCCCGAGCCGCACCTCGCGCCCGTTCCAGCGCGCTGACACCCCCTGCCCGGGACGCTCCACGACCGCTTCCAGCACCGCGTCGCGCCGCGCATCGGAGTGGGGCGCCTGTATCGACGCCGAAGCCGGTGCGAGCGCCCGCGCCACCGCACTCGCGGCCGCGTGGCGGCTCTGCCGTGCGAGCGCCGCAGCGACGGCGCGCTCCTCCGCGTCCAGCCGATCCACCAGCGCCGCCCCGAGTCGCAGCCGCCCTTCGGTGAGCGTCCCCGTCTTGTCGAGCAGCACGGCGCGCACGCGCGCCAGCGCTTCGAACACCTCCGCGTCCTTGACGAGAATCCCGCGCTTCAACGCCGCCGCAGCGCCGGCGACGACCGCCATCGGCGTCGCCAGCGCGAGCGCGCACGGGCAGGAGATCACCACCGTCGCCAACGCGCGCCCGACGATGGTCACCGCGGAGGCACCAGCGAGCGCAAAGCCGACGGCGGTCAGTAATGCCAACAGCAACACCGTCGGCACGAAGAGGGCAACGAGCCGATCGGTGAGCGTGACGACCGCTGCCCGCTCGCTGAGTGAACGGCGCACGATCGCCGCCATCTGCCCGAGACGCGACGCGCTTCCCGCCGCCGTCACGATGACGCGCAGCCGCCCGCCCTGGTTCACCGAACCCGCCGCAACCAAGCTTCCGACACTCTTGTCGATCGGCAGCGGCTCGCCGGTGATCGCCGACTCGTCGACGCTCGAAGCACCGTCGACCACCCGTCCGTCCGCCGGGATCTGCTCCGACGGCCGCACGACGATGGCATCCCCCACCGAGAGCTCGGCGCTGTCGATCTCGCTCTCGCTGCCATCGGCTGCCACGCGCGACGCGCGCCGCGGCAGTGCATCGAGCAGCGCGACCAGCCGCGCCGACGCGCTCGCCTTCACCTTCGCTTCAAGCAGCTTCCCGACTCGCAGGAAGGCGATCAGCCACACGGCCGCGTGGCCGTGATCGAGCTCGTGGGGAAGCACGCCGAACGCGACGAGCAGCGCCAGCGTGACCGCCGCGCTCGCGCCGATCGCCACCAGCAGATCCATCGTCCCGCGCCGCGCGCGGATGGCCGCGACCGCACCGCGCAGGAACGACGCTCCCGGACCCAACAGCGAAACGAGCGCGAGCCCGGCACCGGCGAACCGCCGGACGCTGCCGCCTCCCGACGGCAGCTCGTGCCCGAGCCACCAGCTCGCCAGCGCGAGCGCCACCGCGATCGCCGCCGCCGCGCTCTCGCGCCGCGACTGGGCCGCCTGTGCCGTCGCCCCGGCAGCCGCCGCGCCGTAGCCAGCCGCAGAAATCGCCGCGACCAGCGGCGCGACGGTGAGCCCGGTCCCACGCACGAACGCGACCGCGGCCGCGTCGCTCACCTCGGCACTGGTGACTCCGGGCACGCGCCGCAGCGCCTCCGCGATCGTCGCGGCGCAGCCGGCGCAGTGCATGCCGGTGACGGCGAGCTCGATCGGTGTTTCAGCGCGCTCCATGTCGCGACGATAAGGCCGGAAGAGGAGCACCGAGCGCAGCGGCCGATGGAACCACCGCGGCCGATCAGGAGAATGGGCGCCGTGCGATTCGCCTCCGATGCTCGTCTGGCGTTCGGGCTGCTCCTGCTCAGCGTTCTCGCGCTTGGGGCATTCGGGGTCGTCGGCTTTGGCGCGCTCCCTTCGCGTGCGCTGCGATCGCCCGCCGCCGAGCCGCCCGCGGCCCCGATCCTCGCCGGCACCGAGTTCGTCGACTCGACCGACGCGATCGGACTCGCCGGGTTCCGCCACACGCTCGCGCGCGGCGTGCACTCGATCGCCGACGCGGTGGCGCCAGGACTCGGGCTGCTCGATCTCGACGACGACGGCGACCTCGATCTGGTGCTGATCGGTGGCCCGGCGGCGAACAGCGGCGTGTCGCTCTTCCGCAACGACTTGATCCCATCGGGAAGGGTCCACTTCACCGACGTCACCGACGCGGCCGGGATTGTCTGGCGCGGTGCCGCTCAGGGCCTCTGCGCCGGTGATGTCGACGCGGACGGCGACGTCGACCTCTTCGTCACGGCGCTCGGCCCGAACCTGCTGCTGCTGAATCAGTGGGCCGACGACGAGGAGCTCACCTTCATCGACGCCACCGAGGAGTGCGCGCTGCTCGGCAGCCGCTGGTGCTGGCTGCAGACCGATCCGCTGCTCGCGCCCACCGCGCGCCCCCGCCCGTCGTCGGTGCCAATCGACGAGTACGAGGTGCCCGAGTTCTCGACGGGTGCCACGCTCGGCGACTTCGACGGCGACGACGACCTCGACCTCTACGTCGCGAACTACGTCTCGTACTTCGAGGAGCGCCACAGGCTGGTCGGTGGCGTCGAGCGCGTCAGCGAGGAGCGCGCGGAGCCGCTCCAGTACCAACCGCTCGTCTTCGAGGCGCAGCCCGACCGCCTCTACTTGAACGAGGGAGACGACGAGGATCTCTACTTCCTCGACGTGTCGCGCGCCGCGCACGTCGACGACGCCGACGGGCGTGGCCTCGGCGTCCTCTTCCTGCGCGTCGACAGCGACCTCTATCCCGACCTCTATGTGGCCAACGACGGCTCCGACAACGTCTTCTTCCGCAACGTGGCGATCGGCCCGGACGACCCGAAAGCCTCGATCAAGCGGCGCTTCGAGGACACGACGGTCGTGATCGGCCTCAGCGAGCGCAACTCGGGGATGGGGATCGCGCATGGCGACGCCGATGACGATGCCGACCTCGACCTGCTGACGACCAACTGGCAGCGCCAGTCGGCGTCGCTCTTCCTCTTCCGCCGCGAGAGCCGGCCATTGCCCGACGGCGCCGTGCAGCTCGAGCCGCTGTTCGAGAAGCGCGGCGATGGCGGCGGCCTCAGCAAGGCGACCGCACCGTTCGTCGGCTGGGGCTGCGTCTTCTTCGACTACGACAACGACGGCGACCAGGACCTCTTCATCGGAAACGGCTTCACCAGCCCGCGCCAGGGGGCGCTCACCTGCACGCCGCAGAAGCCGCTGCTCTTCCAGAACCTCGGCTCGGGGCGCTTCGTCGACGTCACCTCCTCGGCCGGTGCTCCCCTCGCGCGGGCCTTCTCGGCCCGCG
>CAYRQC010000254.1:0-2660 GCA_964426265.1 uncultured Phycisphaerales bacterium
GCCCTGCGCGGTCGTTGCCACCACAGGCACGACGACCTCGACGGCGCTTGATCCGATCGCGGCGATCGCGGCCGTCGCGCGGGAGAATGATATTTGGCTCCACGTCGACGCGGCGATGGCGGGTGCGGCGATGATCCTGAAGGACAAGTCGATCTACGGAGACCGTGATCCGGTCGAGGCTCCGGCCTACTCGATCGCGGAGGTGGCGCGCCTGCTGCGGCTGCCGCCATCGACGGTTCGCGCGTGGACCGTGGGACAGACCTACGCGGTTGCCGGCAAGCCGAAGCGCTTCCAACCCGTCGTGAGGCCGGCCGATCCGGACGCTTCGAGCCTGTCGTTCCAAAACCTGGTCGAGCTCCACGTGCTCCAGGCGATCCGGCGCGAGTACGGCGTGTCGTTGCAAAACGTCCGACGTGCGGTGGAGTTCTTGCGCAAGAAACTCGCTAGCGAGCATCCCCTCGCGAGCCACCGAATGCTGACCGACGGCAAGGACTTGTTGGTCCAGCACGCCGGCGAACTGCTGAATGCGTCGCGCGCCGGCCAAGTGGAAATGCGCTTCGTCGCGGCGTTCCTCGATCGGATCGAATTCGCGCGGGATGGCGCGCTGCTGCGCCTGTATCCGTTCACGACGACGATCATCGAGAAGGATCCGCGCGCGGTCGTGATCGATCCTCGCGTGCAGTTCGGTCGGCCGTGTTTGAGTGGCACCGGCGTCCCGACGGACGTGATCTCCGAGCGCTTTGGGGCAGGCGAGATGATCGAGAGCATCGCGGCGGACTACGGAGTCGATCCGCAGCGCGTCGAGGAAGCCATCCGTTACGAGCAAGTGTCGAGTGCCGCCTGAGCGCGTCGTCTTCTTCGTCGATCGGTCGCTCGGGAGACGCCAAGTGCCGGAAGCCCTGCGTGCGCTCGGACTCGAAGTGCGAGTGCACGACGAACTCTTCGCCGCGGATATCGACGACGAGAGCTGGATCACAGCCGTCGGACGAAACGGCTGGGCGATCCTCACGAAGGACCAGCGCATCCGACACAGGCCATTGGAGCGCGCGGCCGTACATGCAGTCGGCGGGCGCATGTTCGCCTTGACCAGCGGCAACCTCACCGGTTCCGCAATGGCAGAAGTCCTCGGGCGTCACGCCGAGCGAATGACGCGCATCGCGATCAGTGAACCCGCTCCGTTCATCGCACGGGTCTCGCGTTCGCGAATCGTGATCGAACATCTGCGCCGATGACCTTCAAGGACCACTTCTCCGATCGCGCCGCGCGCTATGCGGAATTCCGGCCGGCCTATCCGCGCGCGCTCGTCGAGTACCTCGCGCAGGTCGCGCCGCGGACCGCGCTCGCCTGGGATTGCGCGTGCGGTTCGGGGCAGTTGTCACCGTTGCTCGCGGAGCGCTTCGAGCGCGTGATCGCGACCGATGCGAGCCCGGCGCAGCTCTCGCACGCGGCGCCGCATCCGCAGATCGAGTATCGGCACGCCCTCTCCGAGGCGAGCGGGATCGCTTCGGCCTCGGTCGACCTCGTGGTCGTCGCGCAAGCCGCCCATTGGTTCGAGCTCCCGGCGTTCTATGCCGAAGCCCGGCGCGTCGCGCGCGAGGGAGCCGTGATCGCGCTCGTGAGCTACGACAGGCTGACACTCGATCCGCCCGTCGATGCGTTGATCGAGCATTTCTACACGCACGTCGTCGGCCCGTACTGGCCGCCCGAGCGCAAGCACACCGAGAACGCGTACCGCTCGTTTCCGTTTCCGTTCGAGGAACTCGCGCCGCCGCACGTATCGATGCCGGCGCGTTGGACGCTCGCGCAACTCGTCGGGTACATCGGAACGTGGTCGTCGGTGCGTGCGATCGAGCGCGCTGTCGGTCCCGCGCCGTTCGACGCATTCAAGGCCGAGCTCGCGCGCGTTTGGGGCGGTCCGGCGACCGCGCGCGACCTGTCGTGGCCGCTCGCGCTGCGCGTCGGCCGGGTGCATGCCTCGTCGAGAAGCTAGGGAGCGCCGGAGGCCGATCCAGCTCGGCGTCGCGGCGAGTCGCGTCGCGGGCCGAGCGCGAGGAAGCGCGCATGCACGCGCGTTTCGCCGCTCAACTCCGGATGGAACGTCGCGGCGAGCACTCCCGGCGCTTCGACGAGGATCGGGTCGTCGCCGTCGCGCGCAAGCACGTGCACGCCCTCGCCGATGCGCGTGAGCTTCGGTGCGCGGATGAACACGCAGTCCATCGGCGCGCCGTCGACGTCGAGGCGCTTCGTGAACGAGTCGAGCTGTCGACCGTAGGCGTTGCGCGTGACGAACGCGTCGAGGAGCTCGAGCCGCGGCGGACGCGTGCCGTCGTCGCGCCCGAGCAGGATCGCGCCGGCGCACGTGCCGAACAGCGCGAGCTTGCCGGCTCGATGGCGCTCGACGATCGGCGCGACGAGCCCGAACAACGACATCAGGCGGTGCAGGGTCGTCGATTCGCCGCCCGGGACGATCAGGTGGGTCAGCGCATCGAGCTGCTCGGGACGCCGCACGTACGTCGGCTCGACGCCGAGCGCGCGCAACGCTCGTACGTGCAGTTCGAACCCGCCTTGCAACGCGAGCACGCCGACCTGCATCACCAACCTCGCGTCGCGAGCCGCTCTTCCGCCGCGAGCGCGACCGCCTGCATGCCGCGCATCGGCGC
>CAYRQC010000255.1:0-9952 GCA_964426265.1 uncultured Phycisphaerales bacterium
CCCGCACCAGCAGCGTCCGCAGCACCTGGATGGCGGCATGCACGCGCGACTTCACCGTCCCTACCGGGATCGCGAGCAGGGCCGAGACCTCCGAGTAGGGCCGCGCCTCGATCACCCCGAGCTGGACCACCTCCCGCATCGTCTCGGGCAACTTCAGCAGCGCACTGCGCAGGCGCCCGACGTCGTCGGCGAGCATCGCACTCGCCGGTGGCAGCAGCTCGGGTGAAGGCAGCCGGCTCAATGGATCCTCCCCGTCATCGTCGGCCTCACCACCGCGTCCGCGCTTCAGGTCGGGTCGCACGCGGCGCGCACGCACGACATCGATCCAGTAGTTGCGGGCGATGGTGAAAAGAAAAGTGGGAAAGCTGGATTGCGACTCGTACCGCTCGCGCGACTTGTAGAGGCGCACGAACACTTCTTGCGCGCAGTCCTCGGCCAGCTCCTGATCTCCACACTGATGGAAGAAAAAACCGATCAGACGCGCCTGCCAGCGGGTCACCAGTGTCGTGAACGCCTCGCGCGACCCCGCGCGTGCGGTCAGCATCAGTTGGCGATCGTCCTCCGGCATAGGCGTCCGACCGGGCGCTGGAACGGACGGAGGCGGCGGGCGGTTCAAGCGCCGCCACCCGCGAGACGGAGACGCCCCAGGAGAGCGCTCGCTCCCGGGCCGGCCGCCCGCAGGACGATCCTCCGAACCTCCGGCGCGACGTGGAAGAGCTCCACCTCGAGCCGATCGGCCGGCAGCTCTCGCGCAAAACGCTCCCCCCATTCGAGGACCACGACGTCGCCATGGGCCAGCGATTCGACCAGGCCGGCCCGCACGAGGTCGTCGGCCGCCGGCGTGAAGTAGACGTCGAAGTGGTGGAGCGTGCGGCGACCGGCATAGGAGTGGAGCAGCGAGAACGAGGGGCTGCGCACCGCGCGCGGATCGCCACCGAGGCCGCGGGTCAGACCGCGCACGAAGCAGGTCTTGCCGGCACCGAGCTCGCCAGTGAGCACGATCAGCTCGCCGCCGACGCACGCGGCGCCGAGCCGCTCGGCCAGCGCCTCGGTCTGGTCGGCCGACTGGGTCGTGAGCTCACCCACCGAAGTGATGTTCGAACCCTCCCACCGGCAGCACTTCGATGCGGCCATCGAGCTGCACGATCGTCACCCCGAGCGACGCTTCGACCACGCTGCCGATCAGGACGAGGGCCACACCGGCAAATGCGGGATCGAGGGCGAGTGCCGCCAGGTGACGCGGCGGCAGCGCGAAGAGGAGCTCGAAATCCTCACCGTCGTGCAGAGCTTGCGCGATGGAAGCACGGCGGCCATCCGCCACGACGCGCAACGGCAATGCGGCCGCGTCGATCCGTGCGCCGACGCGCGACGCTGAAACCACATGGTGCAGGTCGCGCGCGAGCCCATCGGAGAGATCGATGCAGGCATGCACGAGCCCGCTCGCCGCGAGCGCCACGCCTTCGCGCCAACGCGGCTCGAAGAGCAGATGGTGGCCGGCCCGCGAACCGCCGAGTGCTCCGGTCACGACCAACGCATCGCCCGGCTGGGCGCGATCGCGCTGCATCGGAACGCGCCCCTCCATGTATCCGAGCCCGGCGACGTCGATCGCCACGCCGCGCGGGGAACGCGAGAGGTCGCCACCCACCAGGCTGACGCCGTGCTGTCCGGCCAACTGCAAGAGCCCCTCGAAGAGGTCGCGTACCGCCGCCTCATCGACAGCGTCCGGCAGCGCGAGCGAGCAGAGCGCCGCCACCGGACGGCCGCCGACCGCGCCGATGTCCGAGAGCACGCGCGCCAGCGCCTTGCGCCCGACGTGCCGCCACGGCTGCTCGCCCCGTCGGAAGTGGACCTCCTCGATCGTCTGGTCCGACTTGAGGACGAGCCCTTCCCCGGCCGGCGAGCGCACCACCGCAGCATCGTGCCCGATGCCGACCACCACCTCCGCGCCGCGCGGCACGCGCTGCGTCAGCCAGGCGATCAGGTCGTGTTCGGCGAAGGCCATCGTCGGTTGATCTACCGGAACGAGCCGAGCGACGCGACGACTCGCAGCCGCAGCCGCTCGACCGGCAGCGGGCCGAGCGCACGCGAGTCGAGGTGGTGGCAGGCGGGGTTGTCGGTGAGGAGCAGGCAGTGGCCCTCGGGCACGCTGTCGGGAAAGAGGTCGGCCAGATCGACTGGCAGCGTGACGTGATAGCCGCCAATTTCGAACTCCAGGCGCGGGCTCGGCTCGCCGGACGCCGTCGCGGCAGCAGGACAGCGCACGACGCGATCGCCCGGCAGACCGACCAAGCGGGCCGCTCGCAGCTGATCGATCCGTTCCGCCTGACCGGTGAGATCGACGAGGTAGAGGGCGCCGCGTTCGAGGGCACCCGTGTCGTCGGCGAGCGTGCGGACGATCGCCTTCACGCCCGGCGTGAGCGTCGGCGTCGAGTCGTCGTCGACTGCGATCTGGACCAACCGCAGGTCGCGCAGCCCGAAGAAGAGCAGCGCCGCACCGAGCAGCAGCACCACCTTGCGGAGGTGACGCTGCAGCCACCGGGGATCGAGTACCTT
Organism: uncultured Phycisphaerales bacterium; assembly: GCA_964426265.1. Taxonomy (GTDB): domain Bacteria; phylum Planctomycetota; class B15-G4; order B15-G4; family SIAN01; genus SIAN01. The sequence continues at coordinate 2,554 of CAYRQC010000255.1, forward strand.
CACGACGGTGGTTCCACGACGCGCGCGGCGGCGCCTGAGGCACGGCCTTCGAGCATGTGGAGCGCCTCACGAACGACGGCCGTCGGATCGCCGGCATCGAAGAAGAACCGGATGGCGGCGATGCGCGCGATCCCGGCCGCGGTCAGCGCCGGCAGGGTCGCCAAGGTGATGCCACCGAGCGCGAACAGCGGCAATGAGGGCGGAAGCCTCGCGGCGACCCGCGCGAATCCCGCCATGCCAAGCGGCGCTCCGGTCGGTTTGCCCGGTGTCGCGAAGAGCGGCCCAAGGAAGGCATGCGCGCAGATCGCCAGCTCTTCGGGCGACCGCGAGAGTGGCTCGTGCAGCGAGACTCCAAGGGCGAGGCCACTCACCTGCTCCCGCACCTTCAGCGGTGATGGCGAGCGCTCGCTCAGTTGAACCCCCGCCGCACCGACCTCGATCGCCAGCGGGACCTCCTCGGAGATCCAGAGCTGGACGTGATGGCGCTCGCACACCAAGGCCACCCGTTGCGCGAGCGCGGCGCGGGCCGTCCGGGAAAGCTGCTTCTCACGCAACAGCAGTCGCTGCAGGCCGCCTGCTGCCAACGCCGCGATCTTCTCGACCAGCTCCCCCGCATCACCGCGGCCCGGGGTGATCGCAAAGAGCGACGCGTCGCTTTCAGCTCGGCGGTTCATCGAGTGGCGCGTCCGGCGGGACGGTCTCATCACCACGATCGTCACCGCGGTCGTCGTCCTTTGGCAGGTTCACCGAATCCGTCGCAGCCTCACTCGCGTCGTCGTCCGCCGGACTTGGCGATCCGTTCGACGCCGCTGGCGAGTCGACCGCCACATCGACATGCAGATCGGACTCCGGTTCCGGCTCCGGCTGCTCTGCCTCCTCGAGCGTTACCGACTCCGCCGGCGCCTCGTCGGCCGGCGTCTGGTCGCGGTCGTGTTCCACCGCCGGGTTGCCGTTCACCTCGCTCTCGTGTCCGACCACCTCACCCTCGAGGAAGACTCCCTCGTGGGCGAGCAACGCCTGCACCTCTTCGGCGGCGTCGGCCTGAAGTGCGATCACGCGGGGACCGAGCCGCTCCTGCACGTGTTTCTTGAGATCCGGCCGCTTCATCAACTGGTCAATCACCTCGCGATGGCGCGCAGTGAGCAGCAGCACCGGCCGCAGGCTGACGAAGCGGACCTTCTCCGCGTGCTCGCGCACCGAGAAGACGACGTTCTGCGGGAGGTCACTGCTCGAATGGGCCGCCAGCGTCTCGAGGATCGCGGCGGCGCTCATGCCGCCGGCCACCGCGCGCTCGATCGAGCGCGGCGTGACGCGGAAGCGGTGGGCATCCTGCGGCGTCACCCGCTCGGCGAAGCGATCGAGCTGCTCGATCAGGTCGTAGGAGTCGGCCTCCGGAAGCAGCAGCACCTCGAAGTCGGAGTTGACCAGCAGGCGACTGCGAGCCGGCACCGCGTGCGTCTCGCTCAACCCGAGCGCCTTCACCGCGAGTGGCGTGATGCAGAGCGCCGACGGCCGCGCGCCGTCCAGCGCGAGATCGACCAAGCCGAGCAGATGGAGCTCGTCGACCAGGAAGCCCGCCACCACCTGGCCGAGCTGCGGCAGGTCGCGCAGGTGCGCCTCGGGTGAGTACTGGAAGCGACTCTGGTAGGCCTCGCGCAGGCCTGCCTCGTCGAGCTGCGACAAGTAGCGCTGCCGCACCGCGCCGATGAAGAGGTGAAAGTCGTACCAGCGGCCCGGCTCGAGCTCGCGGAGTCGCTCGAGCGCGAGCTTGCGCAGCCGCGGCGGGTGGAAGGCGCGACCGGGATCGACCAGCAGCGCCGCCAGCAGCTCCTTCAGCTTGAAGTGCACCGAGAGGCGCGGCCACGTCTTGCCCTTCGCCGTCAGCTCGAGCGTGCGCTCGGTCGTGCGCCGCATCAGGTGGCGTTCGAGCGCGAGGTCGAGCAGGAAGTTGAAGAACTTCTCCGCGTCGAAGTCGCCTTTCGAGCAGAGGATCAGCTCGTCCTCGATCTTCTTGGCCGCGGCGCGGTAGATCTGGCCGCCCTGGGTGTACTTCACCTTGTCGCGCGTGAGGCGTTCGAGCAGCAGCGAAAGGTCCGAAAGCAGATCGACGCCGAGCGAGCGGACGCGCGACTCGGGCGGCGGCGTCACGCGGGAGCGCGCGTCGAGCTCGGCGACCAGCACCTCCTCGAAGAGCACGATCGTCTCGTCGAAGTGGTTGATGCCATACTCGCCGAGCGCGAGGTGGCGCACCGTGCCGAGCTGCTGGGCTTCGAGGGCCTCCTTCAAGTGGCGCCGCTGCACTCCCGAGGGGTCGAGCAGCTCGCGGCCGGCCAGCGCGCGTGAGAGGACGCCGCCACCGGGCGAGAGGGTCCGCTCGTAGAGGTCGCGCGCCTCCTCGGGCAACGCCGCGACCCGCTCGGTGACGCTCTTCGCGACGCCCGTCGCCCCACCCTGCACGACCCCATTCAGGCCGCTCTTCGCGTCGCTGGCAGGCACCACTTCGGTCGTGCCCGCCGACTCGGCGCGCGCCTGCAGCATGCGCTTCAGCGAGAACGACGCCGACAGCTCGAGATCGAGGTCCTCGAGCTCGCGTTGCAACACGTGACCGAGCTCGGTCGGCACCACGAAACGGATCGGCTCCGACTCGACCACCACGCGCTGGAACAGGAAACCGCGCTTGGTGAGCGCGCGCACCGCAGCCTCGACCTCGTGCGGGCTCATCACCGCGAACGAGCGCGCCGCGCGGATCGCGCTGAAGTCGGCCTCGAACTGGCGGCGGCCGAGGAAGAAGCGCAGCAGGTCGATCAGCTTGCGCGACAGGAAGCGGACGCGCCGCCGCACCAGCGTCTCGTCGACCATCTTCGGCGCGAGCGCCGCCGCCACGTCGGAGCCGGCGGGCAGACGATGGCCATCGCCGTCCCAGAAGGCGTAGAGCTCCACCAATTCCTGGGGGCTCGCGATCCGCAGCAGCTCTTCGAGTCGGCTCACGGCAGCTCCGCCAAGCTCGCGATCTTGTAGGTGTAGCCACGCTCGGTCAGGTACCGCTGCCGGCGCTCCGCGCACTCCTCCTCTTTCGTGTCTTTCGAAACCAGGGTGTAGAAAGTCGCCGGCGCGCCGTTGCTCTTCGGACGCAGGATGCGACCGAGCCGCTGCGCCTCTTCCTGGCGCGAGCCGAACGTCCCCGACACCTCGATGGCGACGTTGGCGTCGGGAAGGTCGATCGCGAAGTTGCCGACCTTCGACACCACGAGGACCGGGATGCGCCCCTCGCGGAATTCCTGGTAGAGCCGCTCGCGCTCGACGGTTGGCGTCTTGCCGACGATCAGCGGCGCACCGATCGCCGCGGCGATCACCGCGATCTGGTCGAGGTACTGGCCGATCACCAGCACGTGATCGTGCGGATGGCGGGCGAGCAGCGCCTGCAGCACCGCCAGCTTGTCGGGGTTCTCGCTGGCGACGCGAAACTGGTCGCGGCTCGGCAGCGACAGGTAGTCGAGCCGCCGCTCCTGCGGAAACTGGACGCGCACTTCGATGCAGCTCGCCTCGGCGATCCAGCCGTGCTGCTCGAGCTCCTTCCACGGCATGTCGAAGCGCTTCGGCCCGATCAGCGAGAAGACGTCGTCCTCCTTGTGATCCTCGCGCACCAGCGTCGCGGTGAGGCCGAGGCGGCGGCGCGCCTGCAAGTCGGCGCTCGCACGGAAGACCGGCGCCGGCAACAGGTGCACCTCGTCGTAGATGATCAGCCCCCAGTCCTTGGCCGCGAAGAGCCCGAAGTGGGTGAACGGGGTCACCCCCTTCTGCTTGCGGTGGGTCAGGATCTGGTAGGTCGAGATGGTGATCGGCCGGATCTCCTTGCGGTCGCCGGTGTACTCGCCGATGTCGGCGGCCGGGACCGTGGACTTGTCGAGCAGCTCCCACCGCCACTGCCGCACGGCGACGGTGTTGGTCGTGAGCACCAGCGTCTCGCACTGGAGCCGCTCCATCACGGCCATGGCCGTGAGTGTCTTGCCGGCACCGCACGGCAGCACGATCACGCCGCTGCCGCCCTTCTCGCTGCCGCCCGCATAGAAGAGGTCGGCGGCGAGCCGCTGGTACGAGCGCACCTCGAATGGGCGGCCGCCCGACGCGCCGTTTCTCGCGACGCCACGCGCTTCGTCGCCCACGGCGTCGACCACGCTGCCGCGCGTCACGTCGCGCAGCCGGAAGGCATAGGGCGCACCGGGCGTGTAGCCCGCGATGTCATCGACCGGGTAGCCGAGCTTGAGCAGCGTCTGCTTCACCTCGCCGCGCGCCAGCTCCTGGAGCTGCAAGGCACCGTCGGGCTCGTGCGCAAGCGTCCACTGCGCCAGCACACCCGCCCCGGCGAGATCGGCCAGCAGCTTCGCGTCCCCCGACTCGAGCACCAGCCCACTCGGCCGCCGGACCAGCCGCAACAGCCCGTAGCGCCGCAGGAAGTCCTGCACGTCGTGGAGGACGTTCTGCGGCGGCGGCTCGCGCCCCATCGCCTGGAGGAAATCGACGATCTGCGCGGCCGTCACCCCGACCGCGGCGGCGTTCCACAACGAGAGCGGCGTGATGCGGTAGGTGTGGAAGCGCTCGGGCGACTTCTCGAGCTCGGCGAAGCGCGGCAAGAAGTCCTGCGCCTTGGACGCCAGTGCGTGGCCGACCTCGAGCAGGATCGTGCGATCCGATTGCACCCAGAGCGGGCGGTCGCTGCTCATCGCCGCGCCTCCCGCACGCCGCGACCCGCAAGCACCGGTGCGAGCGCACGGCCGGTGTGCGACGCGGCGTGCTTCGCGACCTGTTCGGGCGTGCCGGCGATGACGATCTCGCCGCCGCGTGCGCCCCCTTCGGGACCGAGGTCGATCACCCAGTCGGCGCTCTTGATGACATCGAGGTGGTGCTCGATCACCAGCACGCTGCTGCCGCGCTCGACCAGTCGATGGAAGACGCGCACCAGCTTCTCGACGTCGGCGAAATGGAGCCCGGTGGTCGGCTCGTCGAGGAGATAGAGCGTGCGACCGATGCTCGGCCGCGCGAGCTCGGACGCGAGCTTCACTCGCTGCGCCTCGCCACCCGAAAGCGTGGTCGACGATTGCCCGAGCTTCACGTAGCCGAGCCCGACGTCGGCCAGCACCTGCAAGATGCGCTTGATCTTCGGATGGCTCGCGAAGAAGGCGAGCGCTTCGCTCACTTCCATGGCGAGCACGTCAGCGATCGTCTTGCCCTTGTAGCGCACGGACAACGTGGTCGCGGCGTAGCGGCTGCCGCGGCACGACTCGCACGGCGTCCAGACGTCGGAGAGGAAGTGCATCTCGACCAGGAGGGCGCCGCGGCCCTGGCACCCTTCGCAGCGCCCGTCGCCCTGGTTGAACGAGAAGTGGAGCGGCGTGAACCCCTTCATCCGCGCCTCTTCGGTCGCGGCGAAGACGGCGCGGATCGGGTCGAAGACCTTGGTGTAGGTCGCCGGGTTGCTGGAAGGCGTGGTGCCGATCGGCGACTGGTCGATCACAATGAGCTGGCCGATCTGCGCCAGCCCTTCGATCTTCTTGCAGCCCGAATCTTCGAGCTTCCGGCCCGCCAGCGCCGCCTCCACCGCCGGCTGCACCACCTCCATCATCAAGCTCGACTTGCCCGAGCCCGAGACGCCCGTCACCACCGTCAGCGTCCCGAGCGGGAGGGTGACGTCGATGCCCTTCAGGTTGTGGCGCGTGACGCCGCGCAGCACGAGCGTGCCTTCACCGCGACGACGGGCGGCCGGCGTCTCGATCGCCGCTTCGCCGCGCAGCCACGCCCCGGTCAGCGACGTCTTGCTGCGCTCGATCGTCGCGAGTGGCCCGCTCGCCACCACCTGTCCGCCGTGCACACCGGCACCCGGGCCGAGGTCGACGATCCAATCGGCGGCGCGCATCATCTCTTCGTCGTGCTCGACCACCAGGATCGTGTTGCCGAGCTTCTGCAAGCCTCGCAGCGTCTCGATCAGCCGACCCGTATCGCGTGGATGGAGCCCGATCGACGGCTCGTCCAGCACGTACATGCAACCGACCAGCCCGCTGCCGAGCTGCGTCGCGAGCCGGATCCGCTGCGCCTCGCCACCGGAGAGCGTGCCGGCGGCGCGATCGAGCGTGAGGTACTCGAGCCCGACGTCGGCGAGAAACTGGAGCCGGCCACGGATCTCGTGGAGCGGCTGCTCGGCGATCTGCGTGTCGGCGCGCGTGAGCTCGAGGCCGCCGAAGAAGGCGAGCGCCTCCCCCACCGTCATGCGGCCGACGTCGCGCACGTTGCGCCCACCGACCGTGACCGCGAGCGAGCTGGCGCGCAGCCGCCCGCCTTCGCAGCTCGGGCAGACGCCCTCTTCGGTGAGCGGCAGCACCTTGGCCACCCACCACTTGCCGTCGTCGGCCTCGCGCACCCAGTGCTCGATCTCGCCGAGGATGCCGCGGAAACGCGCGTTGAAGGTGTACTGGCGCGACTTCTGGGCGCTCTTGGTCGCCATGGTCGTGCTGATGCGCTCCGGGACGCCGATGCCGCGCAGCAGGCCGGCACGCTGCTTCGCGGTGAACTGCTGGAACGGCAGCTCGAGATCGGCACCGAGCTCGCGCGCGGCCGATTCGAGGATGCTGCGGTGCCAGCTCCCCTTCTTCGTGAAGTGGCGGCCCGGAAACGCGGTGAGCAGTGCGCCGCCGAAGAGCGGCCGTTTCGGATCGACGACGATGCGCGACTCGAGCGCGCGACGCATGCGGCCGAGGCCGAGACACTCGGGACACGCGCCATGGTGGTGGTTGAAGCTGAAGTGGCGCGGCGTCAGATCACCGTCCGGGAACCAGCCGCAGCCATCGCACGCCGGACGCGTCGAGAAGTCGCGGCGCATGCCATCCTCGAGCAGCACACCGCCACTGCCACCGCCGCGACGGAACGCCTCTTCGAGAGCTTCGGCGAGGCGCGTGCGCTTGGCCGGGTCGAGCTTGACGCGATCGAGCACGAGGTCGATCCGTGCGACGCGGTCGTCGATGTCGGTTTCGTCGAGGCGCCGTTCCACACCATCGATCAAGAGGCGGCCGAAGCCGTCGGCCTTGAGTCCCGGAATCGCCTCCTTCAAGTCGCTCGTCTTCGCGAGCAACAGTGGCCGGGCGGCAGCCTTGCCACTCGTGTTGCCACTCACCTTGCCGCTGGTCTCACCGCCTCCGTCGCCTTCCTCGCCGCCCTCCGCTCGATAGAGCGGCGCGACCACCGCAGCTTTCGCTCCGGCGTGCGTCGCCACCAGCTCCGCCGCGGCGGCGCTCGCCGACCAGCCGCGCGCCGGCTTCCCGCACTCCGGGCAGTGCTGCAAGCCGATGCGCGCCCAGAGCAAGCGCACGTGGTCATAGATCTCGGTGGTCGTCGCGACCGTACTGCGCGG
>CAYRQC010000256.1:0-3058 GCA_964426265.1 uncultured Phycisphaerales bacterium
TGGCGACGAAGAGGTCGAGGTCGCCATCGAGGTCGAGGTCGACGAAGCCGGTGCCCCAACCGAGCGCGAACCACGATTCGGTCCCCCATGAGTGGCGCGTCGTCACGTCGAGGAAGCCGCCCAGGCCGTCGTTCTGGTAGAGCGTGTTGTCATCGTGCGCGAAGTTGGTGACGAAGAGATCGAGGTCGAGGTCGCCGTCGAAGTCGCCGCAACCGACCCCCATCCCGGCCTGCTGCAAGCCGCCCGCGCTGAGCGCACAACCGGCGAGGTCAGCCTCCTCGCTGAAGTGGCCGTGGCCGTCGTTGACGAAGAGGTAGTTGCCGCGCGAGTCATTGGCGACGTACAGATCCTGGTCGCCGTCCAGGTCGTAGTCGAAGGCGACGGCGCCCAGCGCATAGCGCGGCTCGACGGCGCGGAGTCCAGCCGCGGCACTCGCCTCCCGGAAGGTCCCGTCGCCCTGGTTCACGTAGAAGGTGTCCGGCTCCGCCACCATGCCCTTCGGGCCGCACGACGCCCGCATTTCGAAGTACGGGCAGTCGATCTTGTTCCAGCAATCCGGGTCGCGCGCGAGGGTCATCGCGAAGTAGTTCCCGACGTAGAGATCGAGGTCGTCGTCGCCGTCGGCGTCGAAGAAGAGGGCGGCGCTGCTCCACGCCGCGTCGCCGACTCCCGCGGCCTCCGTCACGTCACGAAACCGGCCCGCACCGTCGTTTTGCAGCAGCCGATTCGGGCCCCACGCGGTGACGTAGAGATCGAGATCGCTGTCGCCGTCGTAGTCGCCGGCGACGACGCCGCTGCCAAAGAGCGAGAGGCCGGCGCCGGAAGCCGCAGTGACATCGGTGAAATAACCATGGCCGTCGTTCTCGAGCAGGACACAGCGGCCGCTGGTGTCACAGCTCCAATCGGCGGTGGCGCTCGCGCCGGTCGGTGGCGGCACGAGCCCGCACGCATCGACCAGATAGAGGTCGAGGTCACCGTCGCCTTCCTTGTCGAAGAGCGCGCAGCCTTGGCCGATCGACTCGAGCATGTAGCGCTTCTGCGTCGGATGGCCGCAGTGGTTCAGGGCGACGACGCCGCGGGTGGCTGCCTCGTCGCGGAGGGTGAAACTCGGCGGGGAACCCGAGCTGGCCGGCGAGGTGGCGTCCGGCGACTCATCACTGCACGCGGAAACGCCACCAGCCGTGGCGACGAGGACGGTCACCACGAACCAGAGAGGCCGGCGAATGACCACGCGTCCGCTCACCCCACGACCGGCAGGGTTCCGCGCGTCACGCCGACGACGCCGAACTTGCCTTCGGCGTTGAGGGCGCGGAAGAGGTCGCGCGGCGCGATCTCGTCGCGCAACGCGGCACGGTAGAGCGCGATCACTTCGCGGGTCTGCGCGCGCGACTCGCGCAGCAGCTCGATGCGGAAGCGCGCGAGGCCGGCATCGCGAAAGCGCGGCAGCCACTCGGCGGCGCTTTGCGGACGGTGGTTGAAGAGGGTGTTGCGGCAGCCGACGTCGGCAAGCACCGGATGGAGCCACCCCTTGTCGTCCGCGAGGCCGATCGCGTGCTCCTCGCAAGGACGGCCGCACGTGCGGTAGTCGGCACCGTTGCTGAGCAGGTGGGCGAAGACACAGTGCTCCATGTGGAAGAGCGGCAGGTGGTGGTGGATGACCACCTCGAGCCGCTCGGCCGGCGTCTGCTCGAGCATCGCGAGCAACTGCTCCGCGTTGAGGTCGAAGCTCGGCGTCAACAGGTCGACGCCGCGTTCGAAGAGCACCTCGGCAGTGAGGCCGTTCGCGGCGTTCAAGCTGAAATCACCGACCAGCTCGAGGGCCGCGGCCGCCGCGTCGCCCGCCGCGCGGCGCGTCGCGATCTCCTCCACCGCCCCGAGATGGCGCGCGAGCAATCCATCGCCGCCCAGTTGCAGCAGCCGGGCGAGGAGCGTCTCTTCCCCTGGTTTCGCGATGCGCGTCGTGGCCGGGATCGCGATGCGGCCGGCGGCACGCACGCGCGCGACCGCGTTGCCCATGCCGACCAGATCGAGGTAGTCGAGATAGATCCGCTCGACGCCGGATTCGAGGGCCGCGGCGACCTGCTCGTCGTTGCGGGCGAGAACCGAGAGGGCGAGCGCGGCAGCGGGGGCGGTCGAGGGCTGGATTGAGGTGACGGGCTGGTGCCTGGCACCGATCACTCGCGTGGGAGTGGTTTGCCATGGAGTCGGGCGACCGCGAGCGGTGGCGAGCTCCGCGCAGAGATCGCGGCGCAGGCGCGAGAGCTCGGAGAGCGGCAGGATCACCGGGTCGGGCAGCTCGACGCGCACGCTCTGGGTGCCGGGCGCGAGACGGAAGATCGTGCCACCGAGGCGACCCAACTGCTCGGTGAGCAGCGCGTGGGTGAGCGGCCGGTGGTGCGCGGCCTGCAGCGGCATCGCGGACACGACGGTCACCGCGTGGCCGAGATCGTCGCGAGCCACCACGGTGAGCGGCTCGCCACTCTTGCCGCGCACTTCGAGTGTGATCGGCGCGCGGCGGCGCGGCTCGCCGGTGAAGGTGGCGCGCAGCCGCTTCTCGAGCTGCGGATCCTTGGTCTTGAAGAGGCGCGCTCCCACTTCGACCTGGGTGAGATCGGGACCGTGATCGCGACCGAATCGCAGCTCGACGAGGAAGGGCTCGGCCGCGCCTTCACGCTGCTGGCGCGCGATCTCCGAGGGCGCTGGCGGCGCGAGCTCGCCTTCGATCGGGCGGCCCTCCCGGCGCACTTCGAGGAGCGTCCCGCCCTCCTCGCCGGCTTCTGGATCGCGCCCCTCGAAGACGACGCCGTCGCCGCGTTGCAGCGGCGCTTCGAGCGCGACCGTCGCCGAGCGCGTGCGTAGCTCGACGTCGGCGACCCAACCGAGGAAGACGCCGCGCTTCTTTGGATTGCGTCCCTCGACCAGCCGCTGATGGTTGACGCCCGCCAGGAAGCCCGGCGAAAGACCGCGTGAGAAGCTCTGCTCGAGGTCGCGCACTTCGGCCGCCGCCAGCGCGACCTTGCCGGTCCGCACCGCCTGGTCGAGCGCGCGCCGATAGGTG
>CAYRQC010000257.1:0-13445 GCA_964426265.1 uncultured Phycisphaerales bacterium
GCTGTCGTGGGCGCCTGGACCCGCTTCAAGGCGCCGAGAAGATGTCCCGTTCGTTCCGCGCCCACTCGAAGAGCCTGCACCCGGTGGCCGCGTACGAGCTGCTCTTCGAGCACGGCAGCGGGATCGACCTCACGATCGTAGGTGAAGCGCTGCAGAAGCGCGGCGAGCTCGATCGCGTGGGGGGGCCGCTCGAGCTGGTGCGCCTGGTCGAACGGGTGCCGTCGAGCGCCAACGTCAGCTACCACGCGGAGATCGTCCGCGAGCGGGCGCTCCGCCGCGGCCTGATCGAGGCGGCCCGACGGATCTTGGAGGAGGCACGCTCCGCGGGACGCACCATCGACGAGATCGTCGACGGCGCCGAGCAGGTCGTCTTCGACGTCGCGCGCCGCAACATCAAGGGCGAGGCGGTCGCGCTGCGCACCGTGGTGAAAGATGTGCTGCTCGCGCTCGACCAGCGGTCGGCTGGCGAGCTCTCCGGCATCCGCTCCCACTACCCCGATCTCGACGAGCGACTCTCGGGCCTGCAGCCCGGCCAGATGATCGTGCTGGCGGCGCGCCCGTCGATGGGGAAGACGAGCTTCGCGCTCAACATCGGCCTGCGCGCCGCGACGCGCAACGAGACCCCGACGCCGGTCCTGATCTTCAGCCTCGAGATGCCGCGCCAGCAGATCGCGCAGAACCTGCTCTCCTGCCACGCGCAGGTCGACTCCCATCTGCTCCGCAAGGGGATGCTCGACCGCGACGCCTATGCGCGGATCGCGGAGTCGGCCTCCGCGCTCGAGCACGCGCCGATCTTCATCGACGACACGCCCGGGATGAGCAGCCTCCAGATCCGCGCCAAGGCGCGTCGCATGAAGGCGTCCCAGGGCATCGGGCTGGTGATCGTCGACTACTTGCAGCTGGTTGCCTCAGCGCGGCAGGTCGAGAGCCGACAGCAGGAGATCTCGCAGATCTCGATCTCGCTGAAGGAGCTGGCGCGCGAGCTCGAGGTGCCAGTGATCTCGATCTCGCAGCTCAACCGTGCGGTTGACAACCGCGAGGATCACCGGCCGCGCATGTCGGACCTGCGCGAGTCGGGCTCGATCGAGCAGGACGCCGACATCGTCCTCTTCCTCTATCGCGAGGACTACTACGACGGCGGCAAGAACCCGCAGACGCAGAACCAGGCGACCTGCATCATCGCGAAGAACCGCAACGGCCCCATCGGCGACGTGAAGCTCTCTTTCTTCCCGGAGAATGTCCGCTTCGAGCCGTTCTCCGACCTCGACTTCCGCGGCTGAGGACGCGCCCGCTTGGCTCCATCTGCCGCCCTCGCCGCACTGCTGCTCGCCTTCGCGCAGGCGGTGGCGCCGCCGCCGCCAGTGACCGCGCCACCGCCGACTCCGCAGATGCCGGCTTCTCCGACCCAGGCCGAGGGTGGTCTCATCCGCGAGGTCCGTTTCGAAGGGGACACCCGTCTCACCTCCGAAGCCCTCCGCCTGCAGGTTCGCACCAAGGAGGGCGGCCTCTACTCCGAGCGGATCGCCGATGAAGACCTGAAGATGCTCGGCGTGCGCTTCCACATCTGGGGCGACACGGTGGTGCAGCAGCTTCCCGATGGGGCGTTGCGCGTCATCTTCCACCTCGACCAGGTCCCGTCGGTCGGGCGCGTCCAGTTCCACGGCAACAGCGAGCTCGACGAGGACGACCTGCGCGCCGCCCTCGGGCTGTCGGAGAACAACGCGTTGCCGAGCAGCACGGTCCTGGGTCCGGGCCTCGAGCTCCTGCGCCGGCGCCTGCACGACAAGTACGAGGAGGAGGGCTTCCTCTACTGCGAGATCGAGCCGCGTACCGAGAAGCAGGGCGACGAGCTCGTGCTCGTCTTCGAGATCCTCGAGGGTCCGGAGGTGCGGGTCGACTCGGTCGAGTTCACCGGTCTCGAGGAGTTCGCGCCGCGCCACCTGCGGTCGCTGATGAAGACGAGCCGGTCGTTCTGGTTCTTCAAGGAGACCTACAAGCCGGACGTGCTGCGCGACGATGTCTTCCAGATCGAGCAGTTCCTGCGCGACGAGGGCTACCTCGATGCGCGCGTGGCGGTCGAGTCGGTCACCCCCGATCTCGAAGGCGCGGAGGTCGACATCCTGATCCGGATCGACCAGGGGCCGCGCTATCGGGTGCACGCGATCAAGTTCGAGGGCAACACCAAGTTCGCGCCCGAGGAGTTGCAGGCGCTGGTCAAGCTCGCGCCGGGAATGGTCTATCGCCAGGCGATCTACCGCAAGGACCGCACCCGGCTGCTCGATCACTATCGCCACGTCGGGTTCGTGCGGGCGGAGATCAACCAGCGGCCGGTCGAGGCCTACGTCTCCGGCAAGCCGGAGGTCGACGTGACCTACAAGATCACCGAGGACGAGTCCAAGCGCGTGCGCGCGGTCCGCGTGGTCGGCAACACGAACACCAAGGACGCGGTCGTCCGCCGCGAGCTCGACCTCCACCCCGGCGAGCTTTTCGATGGCGACGAGATGGCGAGCGCCGAGGACCGGCTGCGTGCGTCCGGCTTCTTCTCCGACGAGCGTGGCACCCCGATCGCCTTCGTGGAGAACGAGAAGACCGACGACCCGCGCTACGAGGACGTCGTGATGCGCGTCGAGGACGGCACCGCCGGTGTCTTCAGCCTGTTCGGCGGGATCGCATCGGGCACCGGCGTCTTTCTCGGCACCGACCTGACGATCGACAACTTCGACCTGACCGCCCTGCCGAGCTCGCCGTTCTCGCTGTTCGACGAGTTCCTCGACCAGAAGGCCTTTCACGGCGGCGGGCAGCGGCTGCGGCTGAGTGCGAATCCTGGCAACCGCTACTCGAACTACGTGTTGCAGTTCACTGAGCCCTACCTCACCGGCCCGCTCCAGCGGCCGGTCTTCCTCGACTTCAACTTCCATCTGCGCGAGTTCGCCTCACGCTTCTACGACCAGTCGACGCTCGGCGCGACCGTCAGCATCGGCAAGCGCTTCTCGCGCCAGCAGTCGGTGACGCTCGGGCTGCGCCAGGATCGGATCACCATCGAGCACATCCAGGACCGCGTCGACCCGATCGAGGACCTGCTCGCTGTCGAGGGCGCCAACACGGTGCGGGCGCTGGTCGCCGGCTGGGACTGGCGCGATCTCGACTCGCTGCGCAACCCGACCGCGGGGTGGACCGCCAACTTGACCGGCGAGTGGCTCGGCGGGCCGCTCGGGGCCGAGGTCGATGCCTGGAAGGCGTCCGCCGCGAGCGAATGGCTGCTGCCCCTTTTCGAGAACGACGAGGAGCAGGTGCACGTCCTGTCGGTGGCCGGTGCCGCGAGCTACGCCGCCGCCTACGGCAGCAGCGACCACGTGCCACTCTTCGAGCGCTACTTCGCCGGCGGGCCGTCGACCTTCCTCGAGGCGCGCGGCTTCCAGTACCGCGGCCTCGGGCCGCACGACGACAACTTCTCGATCGGCGGCACGGCCGGCTGGGTCATCAACACCGAGTACGTCTTTCCGCTGGTCAGCACCTACGACGCGCGGTTGCGCGAGAACCAGCCGTTCCTGCGCGGCCTCGTCTTCTACGACACGGGGATGCTCGAGCGCGACTTCGGCGACCTGCGCGACGCCCGACTGCGGATGAGCGTCGGTGTCGGACTGCGGCTCAAGATCCCGTTCCAGCTCTTCTCGGCACCACTCGAGTTCTTCTACGGCATCCCGCTCCAGAAGGGCCGTGAGGACGAGCGCGAGAGCTTCCAGATCAACTTCAGCACGCGATTCTGACCGAGGCCGTCCTTGCGATCCTGAACCCCGGCAAGTAGCGTCCAAAACGCCCATGCGGCGCAATCAACGAACGATCAAGGGCGCCTTCGAGATCGGCGGCGTCGGCCTGCACACTGGCACCGAGTCGAAGGTTCGCGTCCTTCCCGGAGATGCCGACAGCGGCGTCGTATTCGTCCGCACCGACCTGCCGGACGCACCGCTGATCCCCGCCTCCTATCGCTACATCGTCGACAACCCGCGCCGAACCACGTTGAAGAACGAAGAGGCCGAGGTCCACACCGTCGAGCACCTCTGTGCGGCGCTCGCCGGCCTCGGGGTCGACAACCTCCGCGTCGAGATCTCGGGGCCGGAGATGCCGGGCCTCGACGGCAGCGCGCTGCCGTGGTTGGACCTGCTCCAGCGCGCCGGCGTGGTCGACCAGAAGTCGGCGCGCAAACTTCTGGAGATCCGCGACCCGGTGGCGGTGACGGTCGGGGAGAGCTTCATCACCGCGGTACCGAACGACCGCGACGCCCTCTCGCTCGCCTATACGCTCGACTTCCGCGGCCGTGCGGTGGGGACGCAGTACTTGGCGCTCGATATCACGCCGGAGTCGTTCCGCGAGCAGATCGCACCCGCCCGCACCTTCTGTTTCGCGGAGGAGGTCGAAGAGCTGCAGAAGCGGGGCCTCGGCCGCGGCGCCACGCGCGAGAACACGATCATCGTCGGTGGACCTCCGGTCGATGGGACGCCACCGCCCCGCTTCGGCGACGAGCTGGTCCGCCACAAGATGCTCGATCTCCTCGGGGATCTCTTCCTGCTTGGTGCCGATCTGCGCGGCAAGGTGGTGGCGACCAAGACCGGTCACGCGGCAAACCGCAAACTGGTCGGCGGCCTGATCGAGATCCTCGAGGCCGAGGAGATGGCCGGCTCACTTCCGAGCCCGACCGGGATGGACATCAAGGAGATCCTCAATCTCCTGCCGCACCGCTACCCGTTCCTGCTGATCGACCGCGTGATCGAGCTCGAGGGGTACCGGCGCGCCGTCGGCATCAAGAACGTCACGATCAACGAGCCGTTCTTCCAGGGTCACTGGCCGGGTCAGCCGATCATGCCCGGGGTGATGATCCTCGAGGCGATGGCGCAGCTCGCCGGATTGCTCCTGCTGCGGCGGCTCGAGAACACCGGGAAGCTCGCCGTGCTCTGGTCGATCGACGAGGTGAAGCTGCGGCGCGCGGTGGTCCCGGGCGACCAGTTGCGGATCGAGATCGAGGCGACCAAGGTCCGGAGCAAGATGGGGCAGGGCGCCGCGATCGCCAAGGTCGGACCGCACCGCGTTGCCGAGGCGCTGCTCACCTTCACGCTGGTGGATGCGACGTGAAGTCGGCGGTGATCCATCCGCTGGCGTGCGTGGAGCCGGGTGCCGAGCCCGGCACCGGCGTCGAGATCGGCCCGTTCTGTCACGTCAGCGCCGGCGCCCGCATCGGCGACCGCACAAGATTGCTCTCGCACGTCGCGATCGGACCGTTCACGGCGCTCGGCAGCGACAACGTGATCCATCCGGGCGCGGTGCTCGGCGGGCCGCCGCAGGACAAGACGTTTCACGGCGAGTCGACGACGCTCACGATCGGCAACGGCAACGTGATCCGCGAGTGCGCGACGATCAACCGTGGCACCGTGAAAGGGGGCGGCCGGACCGTCGTCGGCGACCGCAACCTGCTCATGGCCTGCACCCACATCGGCCACGACTGCCTGCTCGGCAATGACATCATCATGGCCAACGCGGTGTTGATCGCCGGGCACGTGCAGATCGCCGATCGCGTGGTGATCGCCGGTGCCGCGGCCTGCCACCACTTCGCGCGCATCGGTCGCATGGCATATGTCGGTGGCATGAGCCGCGTCGTGCATGACGTGCCGCCGTTCACGAAGGTGGCGGGCGACCGCGTGCGGGTGCGCGCGCTCAACATCATCGGGCTGCAGCGTGGCGGCGTCCCCGAGGCCGAGATCGACGAGCTGAAGCGCGTCTATCAGCTCCTCTTCCGCAAGCAGGCGGCGTTGGCGTCGGCAATCGCGACGGTCACGGCACCGCCGGGGAGCATCGCTGCCGAGCTGCTCCAGTTCGTCCGCGAGTGGACCAGCGCGCCGGCCGGCCGCTTCCTCGAACAGTTCCGCACCGACCGGCCACCTACGCGCGCCTGACGTCCAGGTCCGGGAGGAGCACGCCGTTGGGCAAGTCGCCACGTTTCGTGAAGCCGCAGCGCGAGCTGGAGCTGCCGCAGCTCGAGCAGGAGGTGCTGGCGCGTTGGCAGGCAGACGCCACCGCCACCCGCGTCCTGACGCGACGCGACGATCAGCCGCAGTACCTCTTCTTCGAGGGGCCGCCGACCGCGAACGGTCGCCCCGGCATCCATCACGTGCTTTCGCGCACGCTGAAGGACGTCGTCTGCCGCTTCTGGACCATGAAGGGCTTCCACGTCCCGCGCAAGGCGGGCTGGGACACCCACGGCTTGCCGGTCGAGATCGAGGTGCAGAAGGAGCTCGGGATCTCGATCAAACCGGAGATCGAGAAGTACGGCATCGGCCCGTTCAACGAGCGCTGTCGCCAGAGCGTCTTCAAGTACAAGGAGGAGTGGGAGAAGCTCTCGGAACGGATGGGCTACTGGCTCGACTACCGCCAGCCCTACGTCACCTGCGACAACGCTTACATCTCCTCGCTCTGGTCGATCCTCGCGCGATTCTTCGACGAGGGGCTGCTCGAGCGCGGCCACCGGATCCTGCCGTGGTGCCCGCGTTGCGGCACCGGCCTCTCATCGCATGAGGTGGCGCAGGGCTACCAGGACGTGCAGGATCCGTCGGTCTTCGTCCGCTTCCCGCGCGTCGGCAAGCCGGGCGAGTCGTTCCTGGTCTGGACCACCACGCCGTGGACGCTGCCGAGCAACGTCGCGCTCGCGGTCCATCCCGATCTCGACTACGTCCGCGTGCGCCGCACCACCAAGGAGGGCGCGAGCGAGCTCCTCGTCCTGGCGGCGGCTCTAGTGGCAAAGGTCTTCGGCAAGGAGAAGGTCGAGCTGCTCGACTCGATGAAGGGGCGTGCGCTGGTCGGCGAGCGCTGCGAGCGGCCGTTCGACTGGCTGCCGTTCGAGGGCGGCAAGAGCGAGCTGATCGTCGCCGCCGACTTCGTCTCGGCGGAGGAGGGGACCGGCATCGTCCACCTGGCGCCGGCCTTCGGCGAGGATGACCATGCCGTCGGTGTGCGCGAGGGACTCGCGCTCCTGAACCCGATCGACGCGCAGGGCCGCTTCGACGCGCGCGTTGGCCCGGTCGCGGGACAGCCCGCGCGCGAGTCCAACGCCGAGCTCGTGCGCGAGCTCGAACGGCGCGGCCGTCTCTTGCGGCGCGACAACTTCACCCACTCCTACCCGCACTGCTGGCGCTGCAAGACGCCGCTCCTCTACTGGCTCCGGCCGAGCTGGTATCTGCGCACCACGCGCCTCAAGGAGCAACTGGTTGCGCTCAACCGCCAGATCGAGTGGTTTCCGCCGGACACCGGCACTGGACGTTTCGGCAGTTGGCTCGAGAACAACGTCGATTGGGCGATCTCGCGCGAGCGCTATTGGGGAACGCCGCTCAATCTCTGGGTCTGCGCCACCTGCAACGGGCTCCAGGTCGTGCGCAGCGAGGCTCACCTGCGCGCGCTCGTGCCGTCGCTGCCGCCGCAGCTCGACCTCCACCGTCCGCACGTCGACACGATCGAGCTTCACTGTGTCCGACCGGGATGCGCGGGCACGGCGCGTCGCACGCCGGAAGTGGTCGATTGCTGGTTCGACTCGGGGGCGATGCCGTTCGCGCAGCACGGCTGGATCGCGGAGAAGGGGAAGCCGCCGCCGGCACAACATCCCGCCGACTACATCTGTGAAGGGGTTGACCAGACACGTGGCTGGTTCTACACGCTGCACGTGATCTCGACCTTCCTGACCGGCAAGCCCGCGTCGCGCCGCGTGCTGGTGAACGACCTCGTGCTCGACGCGAAGAAGCAGAAGATGTCGAAGTCGCGCGGCAACACGGTCGATCCCTGGAAGGAGATCGAGGCGCACGGCATCGATTCGGTGCGCTACTACCTGCTGGCGCAGAGCCAGCCGTGGTTGCCCAAGATCTACGACTCGGCCGCGGTCGGAGTTGCCGGCCGCGAGCTCTTCGGCACGCTCTTCAACTGCTGGTCGTTCTTCGCGACCTATGCGCAGATCGACTGCTTCGACCCCGACGCACAGCCAGCCCCGGAGTTGGCCGCGCGCAGCGAGCTCGACCGCTGGCTGCTCGCCGAGGTGGAGCGGTTGGTCGAAGAGGTCGGCGGGGCGTACGAGCGCTACGACCTCACCCGCGCCGCCAACCTGCTCGGCGCGTTCGTCGATCGCAAGCTCTCCAACTGGTACATCCGGCGCTCGCGCGAGCGCTTCTGGGGGCGCGGGATCACGGCTGACAAGCTCGCCGCCTACTCGACGTTGCACGCGGCGCTCGAGCGGGTGGCGCTGCTGCTCGCGCCGATCGCGCCGTTCTTCGCCGACGCGCTCTGGGGGTGGTTGCGACCGGGCGCGGCCACGATTCATCTCGCGGCCTTCCCGATGCCGCGGCGCGAGCGGCGGCAGCTCGATCTCGAGCGCCATATGGAGAGCGTGCTCGATGTCGTCGCGCTGGGGCGGCGCGCCCGCAATGCGGCCGGCATCAACCTGCGCCAGCCATTGCAGACGCTCTACGTGAAGGGGCACGACGCGGCCGCCGATGCGATGCTCGGCGGCCGTTTCGCCGAGCTGGTCGCCGACGAGCTCAACGTGCAGGAGGTGGTGGTCGCGGACGCTCTGCGACTCGGCGAGCTGCGTACGTTGAAGATCAAGCCAAACTTCCGACTGCTCGGACCCAAGCTTGGCCCGCGCCTGACTGCCGCGAAGCAGGCGCTCGAGACGCTGGGTGCGGAGCAGATCGCGACGCTGCTGCGGGGAGAGCCACTCACGCTCGAGATCGGAGGAGTGGCGACCCCGTTCACCAGCGAGGAGATCGAGGTCGTCGTGCTCGGCAAACCGGGTTTCGGCGTCGAGACCGACGGCAAGACCCTGGTCGCCTTCGACATGACGCTCACGCCGGAGCTGATCGTGCAAGGCCGCGTGCGCGAGATCATCAAGCGCATCAACAACTCGCGGCGCGATGCGGGCTTCGAGGTCGCCGACCGGATCGAGCTGCAGCTTGCGGGCAGTGGGGCCGTGCTGGCCGCCGCCGAGTCGGCACGCGCGCGGATCGGAGACGACACGCTCGCGCTCCGGCTCACACTCGGCGGCGACGTACCAGTGGGTGAGGGCTGGCAGAGCTTCCCGTGGGAGGTCGATGGGGAGACGCTGACGATCACGCTGCGGCGCGCACCCCGGGTGCCAGGCGCGCCGAGCTGATCAAGCCGACGCGCCGCGCTCCTGCTCCTTGCTCGCGATCTCCGGGTAGAGGACGTAACGACCCTTGCCGCGCCGCTTCGCCTCGAGGAGCGCTGCGTCGGCGCGGCGGAGGAACTCCTCGGCCGGGACGCTGTCGGTGCCGTGGATGGCATCGATTCCCATCGAGACGCTGATCCCGAAGATGGTCCCTTTCGCTTCGAAGCGGGTCTCGGCGACCACCGCCTGCAGACGGTTCGCGACGAGCGTCACTTCATCGAGGGCGGTGCTCGGCAGCAGCAGGGCGAACTCGTCGCCGCCGATGCGCGCCGGCAGGTCGATCGCGCGGCTCGCCGCCCGCAGCTTGCGCCCGAACGCGCCGAGCACGAAGTTGCCGTAATGGTGGTCGATCTTCTTGTTGATCCCGCCGAAGTCGTCGAAGTCGATCAGGATCAACGCGAGGGCGAGCCGGTGGCGCCGCGTGCGCTCGACCTCCTCGAGCAACCGCCGATAGAAGTAGCGGTCGTTGAAGAGGCCGGTCTTGAAGTCGGTGATCGTCTCCGCCTCGAGTCGTTGGAGGCTCTCGCGGCGCCGCAGTGCCAGCTCGATGCGACGCAGCAGCTCGCGCTCGTCATCTCCGTTGAGGTCGGTGCGCAGCAGGTAGTCGTCGGAGGCGGCGAGACGGCCGAGCAGCTCGTCGGTACCGGCGCCCTCCTCGACGACCAGCAGGATGGCGTGGGTCTGCTCGTCTTCGCGTGGCGCGAGGATGCGGTCGAGCTCGAAGCCGCCGCCGCTCGCGGCGAGCGGCTGCAGGACGACCAAGTCGAACGGGCCGGCCTCGAGTGCGGCCGCCGTCGACACCACGTCGCGCGTCGTGACCGCCTCCAGGCCGCGATCGGCGAGCCAACGGACCACGTTCGGCCAAGGCGCCGTCGCGTGGCATGCAAGTAGGAGTCGTCGCGGGCGCTCTGGCATGGCGGCTCGCACAGGACTGGCATACCCGGGTGTGATCGCGCACTCTCGCAGGCGAACCGGCCATTGGGAAGGGCTGCCCGCGCGCGCCATGGCTTGATCAGGGCAGGTCTGGAACTAAGCTCTCCGCCCGTTCTTCGCCGGGAGGCGCCCCGGGCCGGCATGGTGTCGGCTCCTGAACCCGCCTCTCCCTTGCACCGGTGGGCCGCGATCGCCCCGGGACGGAAGTCCCGGTTGCGCGCGCGCCTTGCTGGCGAACTGGTGCGTGACGGGCGCTCGCGCCCAAAGGAAGTCTCTTGTCGTCAGGAAGTCCCGCGCCGGCTGGCGCCGAGCCGCAAGTGTCGGCAGCGTCGTCGGTTCCCGCTCCAGCGCAGGCCCATTCGCAGGGCCAGCCACACGCGCCGGCGCACGCGCAGCCCTATTCGACGCAGCCGATCCAGATCGAGGAGCTGGTCGAGGCCGGTGTGCACTTCGGTCACCGCGTCAGCCGGTGGAACCCGAAGATGAAGCCGTACATCTACGGCAAGCGCAACTACATCCACATCATCGATCTCGTGCAGACGGTGCGCGGCCTCGCCCGCGCGCAGCGCTTCCTGCGCAACATCGTGGCGGCCGGACACAAGGTGGTCTTCGTCGGCACCAAGCGCCAGGTGAAGAATGTCGTCCAGCTCGAGGCGACGCGCTGCAACATGCCGTACGTCAACGAGCGCTGGCTCGGTGGCACGCTCACCAACTACACGACCGTACGCTCGCGGCTCAACTACCTCGAGCAGCTCGAGCGGCTCGAGGCATCGGGCGAGCTCGCCGCGATGCCCAAGAAGAAGCAGTCGTCGATCACGCGCGAGCTGCTCCGGATCCGCCGCAACCTGGAAGGGATCCGCCATCTCGACCGGCTCCCGGGCGCGCTGATCGTCGTCGATGCCCGCAAGGAGTACATCGCCGTCAAGGAGGCGAACCGCCTCGGCGTGCCGATCGTCGGCATCCTCGACACTGACTCCGATCCGACCGAGGTCGACTTCGCGATCCCCGGAAACGACGACGCGATGCGGTCGGTGCAGGTGCTCCTGCGGCGGCTGGTCGACGCGATGATCGAGGGGAAGGCGAACCAGCGCGGGGTGCCCGCGGACGCCGCGCAGACGTCGGTCGATCCCGACATCCGCTCGTCGCGTTATCGCGCCGGCACCAGTGCCGAGCGCCGCCAGCCACCGCGCCGCGCCCCGCCGAAGAAAGCGGACGACGGCATGGGCGACGAGCCGGCAGCGGCGGCGACGCCGGACGAGCCGGCCGCGAAGAGCGAGTGACGGCGAGCAAACGACGCCGTTACGCAGCGACGATTCCTCGAGATGACCTCCGCCACCGTCCGATGGGATCCGGTGGCGGACGACCTGCGATCGCAGCCCGGGTCCGTGCCACGCGCGCTGCGCACAGGGGACGGGCGGCGGCCCGACCGCGGCCGATCGACGGCCGCGGCACTGATTGAGCGGAACCGACTGAAAGGAACGGAGTGACACATGGCGACCCCGATCACGGCAGCCTCGGTCCAGAAGCTTCGCGAGGCGACCAGCGCCGCGATGATGGACTGCAAGCGCGCGCTCGAAGAGGCGGGCGGCGATTTCGAGAAGGCCAAGGACAACCTGCGCATCAAGGGCCTCAAGACGGCCGAGAAGAAGGCCGATCGCGCCGCCAACCAGGGCGGCATCGGCCACTACCTGCACCATGACGGCCGCAAGGCGGTGCTGGTCGAGATCAACTGCGAGACCGACTTCGTCGCGCGCAACGACAAGTTCAAGGAGTTCGCCAAGACCCTCGCGATGCACATCGCGGCGAACAAGCCCAAGTGGGTGCGCAAGGAGGAGGTGCCGGCCGAGGCCGTCGAGAAGGAGCGGGCACTGATCCTCGCGGAGAGCGCCGAGGAGATGGCGAAGAAGCCGGAGGCGGCGCGCGCGAAGATCGTCGACGGGCGGCTGCAGAAGTACTACGCCCAGCATTGCCTGCTCGAGCAGATGTGGGTGATGGACGACAAGAAAAAGGTCGAGGACGTGCGCAAGGATCTCGTGGCTTCGATCGGTGAGAACATCACGGTGCGGAGGTTCGCCCGCATCGAGGTCGGCGAGTGACAGCGACGCCGCGCGATTACCGCCGGGCGCTCCTCAAGCTCTCGGGTGAGGGGCTCGCCGGCAAGGATGGGCGCTTCGATCCGGAGATCATCGAGGCGCTGGCGAACGATCTGCGCGAGCTGCTCGCGCTCGGCAAGCAGATCGCGATCGTGGTCGGGGGCGGCAACTACCTGCGCGGCAGCAAGCTCCCGGGGATCAATCGCGCGGTCGCCGATCAGATGGGGATGCTCGCCACGGCGATGAACGGGCTCGCGCTCCAGGATGCGCTGGAGCAGAAGGGGATCGACACGCGGGTGCAGTCGGCGGTCGCGATCGCCGACTTCTGCGAGCCGTTCATCCGCCGGCGCTGCATTCGTCATCTCGAGAAGCGGCGGGTGGTGATCCTGGTGGCGGGGACGGGCAACCCGTTCTTCAGCACCGACACCGCGGCCGCCCTGCGGGCGCGCGAGCTCGGTGCCGACGTGCTGCTCAAGGCGACCCAGGTCGACGGCGTCTACTCCGCCGATCCCAAGGCCGACAAGCAGGCCATCCGGTTCGAGGAGATCTCGTACCGCGACGTGGTCGAGCGCAACCTGAAGGTGATGGACACGGCGGCGGTCGTCTTGTGCGAGGAGACGCGCATTCCGATCGTCGTCTTCGACCTGCACCAGCGCGGCAATCTCATCCGGGCGATCCAAGGCGAGACGATCGGGACGTTGATCCACTGATTGGAGAGCGCCGTGCGCGGCGCGACCCACGACAAGGAGCGGAACGTGGAGCACAAGAGTGTCGTCGAGGCGCGCACCAAGATGAAGGCGACGATCGACCATCTCGCCAGCGAGTTCCGCGGGTTGCGCTCGGGTCGTGCGACGCCGGCGTTGGTCGAGAACATCCGGGTCGACTACTACGGCAGCCCGACGCCGATCTCGCAGCTCGCGCAGATCCAGATCCCCGAGCCGCGCCAGCTCGCCATCAAGCCGTACGACGCGAGCGCGCTGAAGGAGATCGAGAAGGCGATCCAGGCGAGCAACCTCGGCATCAATCCGCAGAACGACGGGAAGATCCTCCGGTTGACGGTGCCGATGATGTCGGAGGAGCAGAGGAAGAAGCTGGCCGGGCGGCTGAAGGAGATCGCCGAGACGGCGAAGGTCGCGATCCGGAATGCGCGAAGGGATGCGAACAAGCATCTCGAGGAAGCGAAGGAGCTGACGGAGGATGAG
>CAYRQC010000258.1:0-4631 GCA_964426265.1 uncultured Phycisphaerales bacterium
GAGCACGAACGGCGCGATCGCGTTGACGAGCTGCACCTCGAGCAGCTCGGGCGTCGCGACCTCGTGCAGGCGCAGCCGCCAACTGTTCACGCGCCGCAGGTCGATCTGCTGGCGATCGGCGTCGTAGGAGTGCTCCGGGAAGAGCGACCGATCGTGCTCCGGGTCGCGCGGATCCCATGGGAGCTGCGAGAGCTCGGCCGCGACGACATGGTTCGAAGGCGCCGCGAGTGTGTTGTTCGGACGGTCGTCAGCAAGCCCCGCCAGGAGGGCGCGCGACGCCGGTGGCAGCTCCGTCGCGGCACGCCGCTCGAGCTCGAGCAGGTGGGCGTACCAGGCGGGCGGCCGGCGGACGGTTTGACATGCGTTGTTGATCAGGAAGTCGAGCCGGTCGAGCGAGCCGAGCAGGTGGTCGCACAGCCGCTCGACACTCGGCGTGTGGCGCAGGTCGAGCCCGAAGATCGTGAGGCGATCGGCGAACGAAGGGAACTCCTCCATCGCGGTGTAGCGAGCGGCGGCGTCCGCGGCGAAGCGCGTCGTCACGATCACGCGCGCGCCGCAGCGCAGCAGCTTGCGGACGATCTCCTGCCCGATCTTCACCCGCCCGCCGGTCACCAACGCGACGCGACCGCGCAGATCGCAATGCTCCTGGCGTTTGCGGAAGTTGAGATCGCCGCAAACACCACACAACGAGTCGTAGAAGAAGTGCACTCGCGTGTAGGCGGCTTTGCAGATGTAGCAGTAGCGCGCCTTCTCGAGTTCGGGGGGCGGCGATCCGTCCTGAGGAGTTGTGACCATCGCGGCGGGTATTGCGATGGGCCGTGCCGCCGATGTCCGCGCCGATAGCGCCGACAACACCGTGAGCGCCGGCACCGCCGGCAACGCGTGCTTGGGCAGCAGATCGCTCGCGACCTTGTTCTCGTTGCGGCTCCGGCGCAGCTCGGCGCTTCCGAGCGTCGCGAGATCGAGCTCACGCTGGCGCGCCCGCTCCCGTTTTCGCAGTGCGCGCCGCATCCGGCGTCGATCGATCTCCTGGCGATCCGCGAGCCGCCCGCAGGCGGCGAGCAGCCGTTTGCGCAGCTCGTCGCCGATCTCTCCGAGAGCGATCGGGTCGGCGGCCAAGCGCTCGAGCTCGTGGATGGAATCGACGAGGGTCTTCGGAGAGCGGTCGCGAGGATCGGGCATGGTCGGGCAAGCCTACCGAAGCGGGTGCTTCGCTGCGGAGGCTTCGAGCGCCCTCTTCGCGTTCGCCATCGCCTTTCGAGTCGCGGCACGCATCGTGATCCGCATCAACGGCGCGAGCGCACGGCGCCACCACCCCGGCTTCAACACGATGGTGTTCGTCTGCGTCCAGCGCGTTCCGCCAACGACCGATTCGTACGACCATGACCCACCACCACCGGAGACCACCGCCGACTGAACGTCCTCCAGCGCCAGACTGGTCCGGACCGGGCGCAGGAACTCCTTGTATTGAAAGATCGCCTTCAGGCCTCCGGCGGCGGCGATGCGCACTCTTGGTACCGGATCGCGACTGACAACGACCGCTTCCAGGATCGCGGAATCCCACTCCCGCCTTCGCGAATAATCCTGCGTGAAGTCCCAGACGACGTCGGGTGGACGCGCGATGAACGTCGATTCCGTGACCGTGATCCCGAAGCCCACCGTCGACTCCTGAACCCCCGCGTCCGCCCCTCGCAGGCGCGTCCGCGAGGCACCGTGAGACAACCACGAGTCACGGGCTCGACCAACGCAAGGCTTGGGCCGCGGGCGAAACCTCACCCGCTGCACCGACGAGCAGTTGCACAACCGCGGGCTCGACCCCATCACGTTGCTGACGCTGCTGTCCCTGAAACACGCACGGACGGCCGAGGACCTGGGCGCGCTCCTGCTGTCATGGGTGCCGCTGATGAAGGCCGCAGTGCGTCTTCCAGGAGGGCGAGCGGCCCTCGAACTGATCCTGCGCGATCTTGCGGAGGTCAGCGAACGATTGGACCGCGCCTTCCTCCTGGAAGAGCTGTTACCCAGCCTGGACGATGACGACGTACGGGAGACGACCATGACGTTGGCAGAGGAGTTGATCGAGCATGGGCAGCGCCAAATGCTGCTCCGCCAGCTGAGGAGGCGGTTCGGCGAGTTGCCGCAATCGGCAATCGATCGACTCAATGCGGCCACCGCGGAACGGCTCGATGCGTGGGCGGTCGGTATCTTCGATGCGCAATCCTTGGAGGAAGCGCTCGCTGGCTGACGGTGACTGGCAGGCGCATGAAGCTGGCGTCACTACGCCGCGGTCACTGCCGCGATGCCATCACGGCAGCCAGTGCCGGTAGCTCATCCCACGTCCGTCCCTGCAGCGTGCGACCCGTCGACTCCCTCCGGACGCCGCCCCACTGCTTGAAGAAGTACGGTACGCCCGGCGCACGGCATTGAACACGCCGGCTGATCACCCAACCGGATCCATCGGGCGCGCTCTTGGTCCCGACTCGCCACCGACGATTGCCCAGTCGATGTGGCGGAGATCGAGTCGTTCGAGCGGGCCGAGCCGCGGCCTCACGCGTCGTGCTCCGCGGCACCTGAACTCGCCGTCCCCGCCGGCCGCACGATCTCGCCGTCGATCGTGCACCGCCCGGCCGCCGCCAGCAACGGCAGCATCTCGCGAAACGCCGCGCGAGTCTTGCCTTGGACGGCGCGGTAGCCCATCAGCCGCGCGGCGGCTGCGGCGATGTCGTCGCTCGCACCACCACCGGCTGACGTGAGGACCGCCTCGAGCGCGTTGGCCCGCTCTTCCGGCGGGATCTGCGTCGCGGGGCGCGGGCCATCTTCGGCGTCGGCGCCACGGACGAGACGCCAGCTCGCGGGATCGATCGCGACGGGCCAGACGAAATCACCCTGCAGCTTCAAGCGTGCCGCAGCCACCAGAGCTGCGAGACGCTCGGCGAGCCGCTCCTCGCTCGGCCCACTGAGACGGTTGATCCCGAGACAACGCGCGGCTCGCTGCAACAACGGGTCGCGATGCAACGGGCCCTCGTGGCCGACGATGCGCAGGAGCAGCTCGGCGACGCGCGGCACACCTTCCGGTCGTTCGAGGTCTTCGCGCGAACCCACGATCTCGATCGGGAAAACTCGATACTGAGGCGTCGCGGGTGACTCATTCGCTGGTGCATCGCGCGGCACCGCAACCGGCGCAGTCACCGGCGCAGTCACCGGCGCAGTCACCGATGGCTCCGCCGAGGTTGATCCGTTGATCACTTGGTCGATCTTCGTCGGCACCGCGGCACGCAGTTCGTCCGCTCGCGCCAGCACCTGCCGCGACTCGGCGACCGCGGCGTCGAGCCGCGCCAGCTCCGCGTCCCGCTGTTCGAACCAATCGGTCGACCAGATGCGATGAATCCGCCAGCCAAGGCTCTCGAGCACCGACTGCCGCAGTCGGTCACGATCGCGTGCAGTGGCACCGGAGTGGTAGGCGGCGCCATCGCACTCGACGCCGAGCAGGTAGCGGCCCGGTCGCTCGGGATCGCGAATCGCGAGGTCGATCCGATAGCCCGAGCAGCCGACCTGGCGGTCGACGAGCCAGCCGCGCGCGACCAACGCTCGCTCGATCTCGACCTCGAGGAACGACTCGCACTCCGCTTCCGGATCGAGCGTCACGGCACCCGCGAGCGCAGTCGGCCCGCGGATCGCATAGTCCAGATAGTCGCGCAGGTGCTGCACGCCAAGCACGGTCGTACGCGAGAGGTCGATCTCCTCCGGCTTCAGCGCCGTGAAGACGACCAGTTGCTCGCGCGCGCGGGTGATCGCGACGTTCAGACGCCGCTCGCCGCCCTTCTTGTTGAGCGGTCCGAAGTTGAGGGAGAGGCGGCCACCGGCGTCCCTCGCGAAGGTGATCGAGAAGAGCATCACGTCGCGCTCGTCGCCCTGCACGTTCTCGAGGTTCTTGACGAAGAGCGGCTCGCCGCGCGATCCGGCCTCGAAGAAGGGGTCGAGCTCGGGACGCTGCGTGCGCACCTGATCGAGCAGATCCTCGATCAGCTCCTGCTGCGGCTGGTTGAAGGTGACCACGCCGATCGACCGCTCGCGCCGCGCCGGATCGGTGAGCGCCGCCACGATCCAATCGACGATGGCGCGCGCCTCGACGACGTTCGTCCGGCTGCCGGCACGGTCGTAGACGCCCGCGATCGGCACCAACGACACGCCAAAACCGAGCGCGCTGCCACCGGCTGCGGGAAAGGTGTGGAGCCGGCTGCCGTAGTAGCGACGGTTGCTGAACGCGATCAGCGTCTCGTCGCGGCTGCGATAGTGCCAGCGCAGCCCGATGCGTGGCACGCCGGCCGCCTGGCACTCCTCGAGGATGCTTTCGAGGTCGCGCACGACGCCGCCGTCGATCGCCTCGCTCGGCTCCTCCTCATCTTCTTCGGTGAGCGCGCGCTCGAAGAACGCGGTGGGCGGCAACTGTTGGTCGTCCCCGACGACCACCACCTTCTTGCCACGGGCCACCGCGCCGATCGCGTCGTGCGTCGGGATTTGCGACGCCTCGTCGAAGATCACCAGGTCGAAGAGCTCCTGCGACACCGGCAGGTATTGCGCGATCGACATCGGGCTCATCAAGAGACACGGCTTGAGCTGGGCGAGCAGCGTCG
>CAYRQC010000259.1:0-6134 GCA_964426265.1 uncultured Phycisphaerales bacterium
CCACGGCCGCCGCGGGTCTCACCTACCCCGACGGCAAGTCGATGGGCGCCGTTCCGTGTGACTTCGACCTCGACGGCGACGTCGACCTCTTCGAGGCGATGGACTCGACGCCGAACGTGCTCTGGCGCAATGACGCTGGCAAGTTCAGCGAGATCGGACTGGACGCCGCGGTCGCGCTCGATGGCAACGGTGCGCCGATGGCGTCGATGCACGGCACCATCGGCGACCTCGACGGTGACGGCCGATTCGATCTCTTCGTGCCCGATCTCGCGTGCGGCTGCCTCTATCGCAACACCCTGACGCAGAGGAAGTTCTCGGGACAACTGCTCGGTGAGGTCTTGTTCTTCGAGGAGTGCGGCAGCAAGTTCGGAATCGCTCCGGTGCTGAAGGGGAGCGGCGCCTGGGGCTCGACCTTCGCCGACTTCGACCTCGACAGCGACGAGGACCTGCTGGTCGTCCTCGGCGGCGCGTTCGATTTGAAGGCGGGCGAGCACGACCGGCTCTTCGTCAACGACGGCGCCGGGAAGCTCACCGACCTCTCCGAGCAGCTTGGCGAGCCGTTCCAGGCGCGCCACGTCAGTCGCGGCGCGGCGTTCGGCGACCTCGACAACGACGGTGACGTCGACTACGTCGTGAACGTGAAGGACGTCGGAGCGACCGCCCGCGTGATGCGCAACGACCTGCCGCGCGGGAGCGGCGGCCCCCACTGGCTCACCGTGAAGCTGGTCGGCGGCGGCGCGAACCGCGACGCGATCGGGGCGATCGTCGTGCTGCAGGCGGGCGGCCGTTCGCAAACTCGCTTCGTGCAGCGCTCGAACTCGTACCTCTCGCAGTGCGACGTGCGCGTGCAGTTCGGGCTCGGTGCGGCAACCAAGGTCGACGCGCTCGCGATCACCTGGCCGTCGGGCGCGAAGCAGAGCATGGTAGTCGACACAATCGATCGCATGGTGGTGGTCAAGGAGGATGCACGACGATGACCGACCCGACCCCTTCCGACGAGCTCGCGATCCGGTCGGCCCGGATCGAGGACGCGGCCGTGATCGTCGATTTCAACCACCGGCTCGCGCTCGAGTCGGAGGGCAAGCAGCTCGACCACGCGACCCTCACGCGTGGCGTCGACACGGTGCTGCGCGACCCGAGGCTTGGCCACTACTTCGTTGCGACGGCGGGCGACCGGGTCGTCGGACAGATGATGATCACCGAGGAGTGGAGCGACTGGCGCAATGGTCGGATCTGGTGGCTGCAGAGCGTCTACGTCGACCAGGCGTGGCGCGGGCGCGGCGTCTTCCGGCTGCTGCTCAACAAGGTGGTGGCGCAAGGGCGCGACGCGGGGGTCATCGGGCTGCGCCTCTACGTCGAGCGGCACAACGGGCGCGCGCAGCAGACCTATCTGCGGAGCGGCTTCGTCGATGCCGGGTACGTCGTGATGGAGCGGATGCCTCTCTGACACGCGAGCACGCCCGTAGGCTGGTCGCTCAAAAAGCCGATGGAGACGTGCAGCTCCTGGCGCCACCGAGACACCCATCCGCAGCGAGACCTCCAATCAGCGTCGAGACATCCATCCGCAGCGAGACCGCAACGAACGTGACTCTCACCGCCCGCGCGAGCGCCGATCGGAGTGAGACGTGGCGCGCCGCTCGCGAGCGCGCAGACGCCGGGCCGCAGCTCGGTGACGGCTGGCTCGCGTATCGCGAGGCACAGGGGTTGAAGCCGGCGTTCCTGACGATCGAGCACGAGCCTGGCCGCGTGGTGGCGGTCGGCGTCGCGTGGCAGAAGCGCCCGCGTTTCCGACCGTGGGTGCGAACGGCGGTGCAGCTCGACTTGCTGCCGATCGTGGTGCCGATGACCGACGCGGCCGCCAACGCGACGGCGATCGCGCGTGCCGTCGTCGCGCTCGCGCAGGAGCGCGGATTCGGTTCGCTCGAGATCGAGTCGTTCGACGGACCGTCGCCGCCGCCCGATCTGGCGGCGCTCGGTTGCACGATCCGTGAGCGCAGCGAGTTCCTGCTCGA
Source organism: uncultured Phycisphaerales bacterium (assembly GCA_964426265.1). Lineage (GTDB taxonomy): Bacteria > Planctomycetota > B15-G4 > B15-G4 > SIAN01 > SIAN01. The sequence goes on from CAYRQC010000259.1 coordinate 2,013, forward strand.
TCTCACGGCAGCGGCCGAAACGCGCTTCGCCGCGCTCAAGTCGAGTCATCGCCGCAAGGTGCGCGACGCCGAGAAGAGCGGCATCACGGTGGCCGACGAGACCGGTACGACGAAGCTCGACCTGCTGCGCGAGCTGCAAGGCCACACGCAGGAGCGGCGCGCCGGCCGCGGTGAGGAGATGCACCTGCCCGATGCCGAGCAATACCGGCGGCTCGACGCGAGCTTCATCGCGGGCGGTGGCGGGCGGTTGATCGTCGGTCGCAAGGAGGGGACGCCGCTCTCCGCGGTCCTCTGTGGCATCGAGCGCGGGCGCGCCTACTACTTGATGGGCGGCACGAGCCCGGCCGGCTTCGAGTGCAACGCGGCGACCTTGGTGCTGTGGCGAGCGAGCGTGCTGCTCGCCGAGCGCGGGGCGCGCGTGCTGAATCTCGGCGGCGTGCCGCGCGAGGCGGCGACCGAGGGCGATCCGGCGCACGGCCTCTTCCGGTTCAAGGAGGGCTTCGGCGCGACGCGCGTCGATTGCCGCAGCGGGACGTGGAGTCGCAAGTGAGCGAACACCTCGCGAGGAAACTCCCGTGAGTGGTCGGGCGCGCGCGGCACTCGAGGCCGTGAAGTGGAAGTTGAAGGGCGGGCCGAAGGCGGCGAGCGCCGCGTGGCGCGATGGTGCCGGGACGCGCGCTCCGCGGTCGTTGCGGGACCATCTCGACGCGACGCTCGGCTGGATCGAGCGGGCGCACGATGCCGCCGGCGGCGAGGGGGTCGCGCGGAGCTACGTGCTGCGCCGCCACCCGCGGTATGGCGTGGTCGGCTGGCTGCCGGCCTATCCCGAGACGACCGGCTATCTCATCCCGACGCTCTACGCGGCGGCGCGGCAGCTCGGCCGTCCCGAGTTGGCGACGCGCGCGACGGCGCTCGCCGATTGGGAGGCGCGAATCCAACTGGACGACGGCGCCGTGCGCGGCGGAACGGTGGCCGATCCGGTGAGCCCGGCCGTCTTCAACACTGGCCAGGTGCTCTTTGGCTGGATCGCGGCGCACGAAGAGACCGGCGAGGCGCGCTTTCTCGACTGCGCGGCACGGGCCGCGCGCTGGCTGGTCGCGAACCAGGATGCCGACGGCGCGTGGCGCAAGGGCGCGTCGCAGTTCGCGGCGCCGGGCGGGCATGTCTACAACGCGCGGGCCGCGTGGGGGCTGGCACTCTTCGGCGTGCGCACCGGCGACGAGGCAGCCAAGGCGAGCGCGCGGCGCGCTGCGGAATTCGCGCTCGCGAACCAGCTCGCGAACGGCTGGTTCGGCGACAACTGCCTCTCCGATCCCGAGCGGCCGCTCACCCACACGATTGCCTACGCGGCGCAAGGAGTGCTCGAGATCGGGCTGCTGCTCGGAGAGGCGGCTTTCGTCGAGGCGGCGCGCAAGGCGGCACGCGGTGCGGCGCAGGTCGTGCGAGCGGACGGCTTTCTGCCGGGCCGGCTCGACCGCGCGTGGCGGGCGGCGGTCGACTGGTCGTGCGTCACCGGCGAGGCGCAGATGGTGTTGGTGTGGGATCGACTGCGGGCGCTCGACAGTGGCGCGACCACGAGCTGGAAAGAGCCGGCCGCTCGCGCGTTGCACTACGCGCTCTCGACGCAGGACCTCGATCACGAAGACGGCGGCGTACGCGGCGGCGTGCCGGGCTCGTTCCCGATCTGGGGCGGCTACGGCGGTTACGAGTTCCTCAACTGGGCGGCGAAGTTCCTGGCGGACGCGCTACCCGGTCGCCTCGCGGGCACGCCGGGTGGAACGCGCGGGTAGTCGGCGTCAGCGCAGCGCCGCAGCAGCGCGGCCGGCGACTGGCAGCCCATCACCGACGCGCCTGATCACTGTCGCCAGGACCACTCCTCGCGTCGTCAGGTGGAGCTGGCGCCGGCTTCCTTGTCGTCGTCGCCGACCAGCAGCGCCATGCGGACGAGATCGGCGAGCGAGGTCGCGATCATCTTCTTCATGACGTTGGCGCGGTGGACCTCGACGGTCTTCGGGCTCAAGTGCAGCGCCACGCCGACCAGCTTGTTCGGCTTGCCTTGCACGACGAGATCCATCACCTGCCGCTCGCGCGGCGTGAGGGTCGCGCGGCGGCGGCGCACCTCTTCGCGGGTCATGCGCGTGCGGCGCCGGCGGGCATCCTCGGTCAGCGCCGCCTCGATGCGATCGATCAGGAACTGGCCGCTGAAGGGCTTCTCGATGAAGTCGAAGGCCCCTTGGTGCATCGCCTGGACCGCGACCGGCACGTCGCCGTAGCCGGTGATGATGAGGATCGGCAGCGCGATCTCGTCGGTGGCGAGCCGTTTCTGGAGCGCGAGCCCGCTCATCTCGGGCATCCGGACGTCGAGGACCAGGCAACCGGCGCGCTCCGGGGTGTAGCGGTCGAGGAACTCCTTCGCGGAGTTGAAGGTCTCGACCTTGCGGCCATTGGTCTCGAGCAGCTTGCGGATCAGCCGCAGCAGCGCGGGATCGTCATCGACGACGAAGACCGTCGCGTCCCCATCGCGCGGAACCGTGTGCGTCGGGCCGGCCGCTGACGCCACTGGTTGCTTGTCGGGCAGCTTGTCGCCGGCCGCTCGATCGCCGCTCTCGTTCACGCCGTCCAAGCTCTCATCGCAACCATCCATCGTTGTCACTCCATCGGACCACCCCTTCGAAACACGCCGGTGAGCGTAGCACGAAGGTCGAACTCGTGGCGCCGTCGGTGCAAAGGTGCCTGGCCCAAACCCACCGGGTGATCGGTGCCAGGCACGATTCACCCGGGTCCTTTGTGCCAGGCACGGATCCACCACCTCTCCCGCCGTCAACCGCCTCGCGCCCGTCACGCCTGGTCCGCGCCCCCGGCGACCGATCGCGAACCAAGCGCCTCGATCGACCACCCGTCTCGCACGGCGAGCGCTCCATACGTCGCTCGCAGCAGATCCCCCACCGCGCAGCTCGCCAGCTCGGCGAACTTCGGATCGATGAGCCGACGGCGAAACCGGTGGGCCGCGCGCTGCACCGATGACTCCGAGCCGCCAAGCAGCGACGCAATCGACGCGAAGTCGGCTCCGGCGAGCTCGTGCAAGAGACCGGCTGCCAGTGCTTGCTGGTCGGACTCGTCGTGCGTGGCGGCGGTCGGGCCCAGGAGGCGATTCGACTTCGAATGCGCTTTGGACAGGTAGCGGAGCACACTCGATGGATCGACAAGGCGCGAGCCGATGCGGACGCCGTCGGCGACGCGCGCGCGCTCGCGCATCCATGATTGGACCTCCGAAGGCGACGCGCGCACGAGGTCGTCGAGCCCGCGCCCGAACGCGCGCAGCGGTGTGCGCAGCTCTGGTGCCAGCGGCATCGGCTCACGGTCTGTATCGAGGTCGAACGTGCGGCGGTACGCCTCCACGAACGAGCCGGTCGGCCTGCCAGCACGCACGAACGCCGCGATCAGTCGGTGCTCGAGCCACGGATGACGAGGCCGCGAGAGGAAGTAGCGGGCGCTCGAATAGGGATACGCCGCGGGATCGGTCGTGAGCCCGGCCTCGACGGCATTCCGATCGATGTACCGCACGACGGTCTGCCAGTAGACCGTCGCGTCAACCACGCGCGAGCAGAACCGGCCGCGGAAGAGCGGTCCATCGCGATCGCGGGTCGCGTTGAACCAGCGGGCGAAACCGTCTTGGATGCGCCTCATCGCCGCGGCGAGCGTTCCGTCGACGCTGCGCACCAGCAGGTGATAGTGGGTGGTGAGCACGCAGTATGCGTGGACCTCGATCGCGCCTCGACGGGCGATCTCCTGGCCAATGCGATCGAGGAAGAACTTGATCTCGCGGTGGCTCTCGAAGAGTGGTCGATGACCGACCGCGCGGTTCATCACGTGGTGCCAGGTTCCGGGGCTGTCGATGCGGCGTGCACGAGGCATGAGGCGATCTCCTTGGTGATGGAGACGCTTCTCGTGGCTCGCGGTGACAGACGGGCCGGGCGGTCGGTGCGGTTCGGACGGCGAACGTGACGCGGGTGACGGGTTTGTGCCTGGCACGGAGGACCCGGGTGATCGGTGCCTGGCACCGATCACCCGGTGGGTTTGGGCCTGGCACCTAAGGCTTCGATCAGGGCGCGGGGGCCTTGG
>CAYRQC010000260.1:0-6437 GCA_964426265.1 uncultured Phycisphaerales bacterium
AGCTGAAGCTGGCGCGCTCGAGTCGGTCGTAGAGCACCAGCGCGCCGACGCTCTTTTCGCCCGCCACCAGCGGAGCCGCGAGGAGCGAGCGCTGCGCCGGCTCGGCGAGGCGATCGCCGGCGTGACGCAGCCGGAACTCGCGGACGTCATCGAGCAAGAGTGGCGCGTCGGCCGAGAGCCACTCGAGCAACGCCCCTTCCCGTGGAAGGAGAGTGCCGGGCAACAGGTCGCCTTGGACGCCGGTCTGTGCCACCACGCGGGAGGAGACGACCCCCTCGCGGGTTCCCTGGGGTGCATCGTCCAGGACCAGCAGCGCGCCCCGACAACGCACCAGCCGGCAGAGCTGCTCGAGGAGCACGCGTCCGAGCTCCTCGATCGAGGTCGCCCGGGCCGACGCCCCGGTGACGTCGAAGAGGAGATGGATCGCCTCGTAGGTCTCGGCCAGCTCGCGCGAGAGATCGTCGATCTCGAAGTCGAGGCCCGCCACCCGTTGTGAGAGGTCGAAGGCGAGCTGCTCGGCGAGCGCGGCGTCACCGCTGGCGCGATCGGCATGCCGGAGCAACGCGAGATAGCCGCACGTGGTGCCGTACGACGAGAGCGCGCGCACGATGGCCGTCCATCCGGCCGGCAGTCCGGCCAGCTCAGCGCGCTCGTGATCGCGGGTCAGGGCGATCGGCACCGGTGCATGGCCGGCGCGCGCCAGCTCTCGGCCGTCGGCGTGGAGCAGGATCACACCATCGAAGCAGCGCGAGGTGAACGCCTCGTGCAACCCCGAGAGCGCCCCCGCCAAGGCGGGAAGCGTGGTCATGCGACGCGCTCACGGCACCCCCCGCAGAGTGTTTTTTCGAGGAGCAGGGTGTTGCGACCGGGTCGGCGCAGGTAGGAGACGCGCGACATTGCCTCGCGCATGAGGTGGACACCGAAGCCGCCGTCGCGCGGGTGGGCGACATCGGGCTTGGGAACCGCCTCGAAGTCGTACCCCGGGCCGGAATCGACCACCGTCAAGCGCAGCAGGTAGGGCGAGATCTCCGCGCGAACGCGCAGTTGGCCGCGGTCGACCTCAGAACCGTAGGCGTGGCGAACCACGTTGGTGGCCGCCTCCTGGAGGGCGAGCAACGCATCGGGAATGACGTCCGTGGCACCGTAGCGGGCGAGCTGCTTGGTCAGGAACGGCTCGATCGAGTCGCGCACCACCGAGAGGTTCTCGCGGGCGGCCGGCAGCGTGATCTCGAGATCGGAGTTCGGCGGTCCGAGGCGCTCCCGCGGCGCACCACCCTGGACGGACACCACGTCGTCGCGCATCTCGACCGTTGCCATTGCTGCGGGCCTCCCGGGTGCATGGCGGCTGCTGGCGCCACACCGAAGGGAGATCGACCGGCGATCGGTACCGCTTGAGGAAGAGGTGCCGCCGCACCGCACTCCTTGAAGCTCTTTCGCGACGCGCGTAGCTTCCAGCCTGGCGGTCACGAAGGATCTTCGATCGAAGCAGTCTGGGAGGGGTGTCATGCAACGAAGCCTCGCTTCGTCGCGCACGGTTTTCCGTTTCCGCGGCGCCGCATGGTTGGCAGCAGCCCTGTTGCAGCTCGGGTCGGCACCGCTGCTCTTGTCGGGCAGTGGCTGCGCGAGCAGCTCGCAGGAGTTCGCGGCCGACGAGGCAGCCACTCGCAGTGGCGTGACGGCCGACGAGTTCCGCGACCGTGGCTTCACGGCGCTCGCGGCGCGGCAGTACGAGAATGCCTCCCTTCTCGCATCCGACCAGGACGATCGCAGGAGCGCGATCACCTACCTGCTCGACGCCGCCGAATGCTGGTTGCTCGACGGCGCGGCGAGCGTCGCGGAGGTGGACGTCGAGAAGGCCGCGGCGCTCGCGACGCGATTGACGATGAGCAGCTCGCACGCGCGAACCGTCGCCATGCGACTCGACTGCTTGCGTGGCGACCTCGCGCTGGTGGACGGCCGGCCGCGCGCCGCACGCGAGTCCTACGAGGGCGCGCTCGAGCGGTCGCTCGGACGCGAGCGCGATCTGGTCGTGATGCGGCTGTCGTTGCTCGCCGAGCGCGAAGGCGATCGCAAGCGGGCGAAGTCGTGGTTCGGCCAGCTCAGCAATCCGAGCGCGCCGCGGGTGGTCGAGCTGCGCAAGATGCTCGGTGTCGCAGCGGCGAACGGCAAGGCGACTCAGGCGGCACCCACTGCTTCACCGCAAGCCGTGGCGAAGCGCGCCGCCACCGCGAGCGTCAGCTCGCCGCCGATCTTGCCGCGCACGGCTTGGGGAGCGCGGCGCAGTCGCTCGAACCTCGATGCCATGACGTCGATCTGGCGCATCACGGTGCACCACACGGCGACCAAGCTCGGCGGCACCTCCACGCGCCTTGCCGCCGCCGCGATCAAGACCTTCCAGCGCCAACACCAGGACGAGAAGGGATGGGCCGACATCGGCTACCACTTCGTCATCGACCCCGCCGGCCGCATCTGGGAAGGCCGTTCGCTCTCCTATCAAGGAGCGCACGCGGGCAGCCCCGAGCTCAACGCCGGTAACGTCGGAATCGCGTTGATCGGTGACTTCACCGTGCAGCAGCCGACGGCTTCCCAGAAGAAGTCGCTCGCCGACCTGCTGGCGTCGCTCTGCGCGCGCTACCACATCGACCGCAGCCACGTCTTCACCCACCAGGAGATCCGGCCGACCGGCACCGAGTGCCCCGGACCGGCGCTCCAGCGCGTGATCGACAGCTGGCGGCGCGGCGGAGTGAAAGCGGCCTTCTGACCGATCAGCGCTACGGCAGCAACCACACCAGCGCGGCGAGCGCAAGCGGCCATGGCGCGAGCCAGTGCATGCGGCCGCGTGGCACCATCCAGATCATCGTCTTGACCGCGAAGAGGCCGACGACGAACGCGACGCCGACGCCGACGGCGATCGGCGACCAGTCACCCTCACCTGGCGGATGGTGGATGAACTCGAGCACCACGGCGCCGGCCACCGCCGGAATCGAGAGCAGGAATGAGAGGCCGGCGACGCGCTGCAACGGGATGCCGGTCGCGAGCCCGACGACGACGGTCGACGCGGAGCGTGAGAGGCCGGGGAGCGCGGCGATCGCCTGCGCCGCCCCGACCGCGAAGGGCTGGCCGACATTCGGCGGCCGGCTCGGCCAGCGAATCGCGTACTTCGAGAGGAGCAGCAGTGAGCTGGTCAGCACGAGGCACGCGGGCGTGACCCACGGCACGTCGTAGAGGCGCTCGAACCACTCGCGCAGCGGAAAGGCGATCGCGGCCGTCACGATCGAGCCGAGGAGGATGAATCTCCCATCGTTGCCGAGCGTGTCCTCCGGCGCCGGCCGCAGCAACCGGCGCGGCGTGGCGAGCAACGCGAGCAGCCGGCCGATCTCCGCACGAAACGCCAGCAGGCAGGCGAGCAGCGTTCCGACATGCAGGAACGCCTCGAAGGACGCGCCGCTGTGGTAGCGGCGGACTTGCAGCCAGCGCTCGAAAGCCACCAGGTGACCGTCGCTCGAGACCGGGAAGAACTCGGTCAGCCCCTGGATCGCCCCGAGGAGCGCCGCCTTCCAGAGTTCCACTCCGCCTCCCTTGGCACCGCGCCCTCGTGCTCCGATCGCGCCGGCGCGTCAGCTCACCTCGAGCAGGCGGAAGATCGTGTCACGGATCTCTGCAAATGTGAAGGGCTTGCGGATGAACGCGTCGATTCCGTGGTTGCGGAGCCCCGGCACCTTCGACGCGTCGAGCACGCCCGAAACGACGACGATGCACATCCCGGCGAGCTCCGGGATCGCGCGCACGCTTTCCGCCACTTGCACGCCGTCGATATCGCCTAGATGGTAGTCGGTGAGCAGCAGGTGGGGCCGAAACGACTGCGTCTTCAAGCCCGCCTCGTAGCCGTTCTTCGCGGTCTGCCAGTCGAACAAGCCGAGCTGCGCGAGGTATCCCTCCAACACGGCGACCACCGGCGGTTCGTCATCGACGATGAGGATGCGCTTCTTGGTCGCCGCGTGGCCCCCCCAATCGGAAAGCGGGATGCCGTGGGCCTTGCCGAACTTCAGCACGTCCGTGCGCGCGAAGCGGCGGTCACGCGAGCCGGGGATCTTGTAGCCCTTGAGGTGCCCCTTCTCGAACCACTTGATCACGGTGCGAATCGTGACGTGGCAGAGCTTGGCGACGTCGCCGGTGGTGAGGACTTCCTTTTTCATTGCCGGCGAACCACCTCGGGCAGCCAAGTAGCGCCGGGATCATCCGCTGCCCGAAATCCTTTGCAATCCGGGCGGCGCTCTCTGGCCCGCCCACCGGAATCCCCGCTTGCCCGGCGCCCCGGCGGCCCCCTATAAGGCTTCCCCTCTCGCGCCCCGGAGCCGCCTCATTGGCGACCCCAAAGCGCCGAGACGGGCGATTAGCTCAGTTGGTTAGAGCACCAGCTCGACAAGCTGGGGGTCACTGGTTCGAGTCCAGTATCGCCCACCACTCGCGGCTTGGCTCCATCGGTGCACTTCGACCCGCGAGCGATGGCTCTCGACTTCGGCGACGACCCGCTCGTTGATTGCGCAACGAACCACGATGGCGCAGCAGATCCCTCGTCGTGGGACCGGGTGCCTTCTCGTCTTGATCCGGCGGCGCCGCGAATAATGACGGCTCGGTGACGTCCAAGGCGGTGAAAGAGCGCCGAACGGCGTCTCGATCCGTCCGTATGAACTGCATGCTCTCGACGAGACTCTCGTCGGGGTCGCCCGCCAGGGATCGCGCGCCGCCAGCGCGCTGCAAGCGGGATCGAGAAGGAGCCGAGGATGGGGTTGCATCGGTGCGGCGCGACCAGCGCGAGGCGTTGGCTGCGCGGTTCGGTGGTTCACCGTGTCGTCGTCCAGAGTGCCGTGACCGCGGCGTGCTTGAGCGGCAGCTCGCCGCTGTTCGGATGGCAGACGGCGCCAGCGCCCGACTTTTCCGACGCGGCCGCGACCTGGCGCAAGAGCCACGGGGTCGGCGACGTCGGGACCGATGCGGCGGCACTCGAAGCGGTTCTCGGCAAGCAGTTTGCCGCGTTCGATCTCGGCCTCTTCGACATCCGCTATCCGCTGACCGCGCTCGCGGACGACAAGGAAAAGCGGATCGATCAGCTGAAAGAGATCCTCCTCGGCCTCCTCGACATCCAGGGGCGCTGGCTGGCTTGGATCGATGAGAAGCCGCTGCCGGCGGGCAAGAAGGTGGCGACTCCCCCACCGGATCTGCTGACCGTCCGCACCTGGATCGCCGGTTGGAAGCGCGACTCGCTGATGAAGGCGCTCGCTGCCGCCGGACCGTCGCCCAACTTCGCCACACTGGCCGGTGCCGACGCCACCATCCTCGCGGCTGCCCAGCACTTCTCCGAAGGGATGCGCAATGGCACGCTCGCCGGACTGACGCTCGAGCCGAAGACGCCGCGGCTGATCCTGCTGCCGACCCGCGCCGAGTTCGTCGGGTTCGGGGCGTTCATGGGCTCGCTGAACGAGACCTGGAAGCCGCTGCTCTGGACCACGAGCCTGCCGTTCCGTGTCGAGTTCCACATCGACCAGAACATCTCCCTCGCGCTCGAACACCCGGGAGCGCAGCCGACCGATCCCGGCATGAACATGAACGAGCGCGCGAAGACCGGATTGCTCCAGCACGTCACGCAGTACGGCGCCGATCGGCTCATTCGCCACTGCTTCCCCAACGCGATCGATCCCGGCATGCAGATCGGGCTCGCGGTCGATCTCGTGATCGAGCAGTACGGTGAGAACAACTCCTACGTCGCGGGCAGCGGCGAAGGCCACTCGACGCCGGGCAAGCACAAGTTCGTGCGCGGCGGGCGCAGCCAAGGCGGGACGTTCGCGAAGACGGACGCCGACAGCCACTGGCGCCACGATCACGGCAAAGACTGGTTCATCGCGGTCCTGCGTGCGGCGCAGAAGGAGGGCGCCAAGATGTCGGTCGAGGCGAGCGAGACCAAGCCCGGGCCGATGGCCCACTTCTGCCTCGACGACAAGAATGACACCGCCAGCCACGACTTCGTGACGGCGCCGTTTCTCGGCCCGCATGGCGCGTCAAAGGAGGTCCCCGCAGAATTCGTCTCTGACTACCAGGAATTCCTCCGCGCCTATCGCTCGGGCTTCACTCACTGGCTGGCGACGGAAGCCAAGGCGACCGCCGTGGCCGCCAAGGATGCGGCGGCGCGCCCGTTCGCGACCATTCTGGTCCGGTCGTCGGGAACGACGCCGGCGAAGCCATTCGACGACAACGTGACTGCGCTCTATGGCGTGGCGCTCACCTCCACCGACGCGACGAGCGGTGCACTCGAATGGCAGTTCCTCACCTGGCTCGCCCGACAGAAGTGACGGCCGCCAAACTCCGACGTTCGTGGGACGTACGATTCGCAGCGAGTCGAACGAACCTACGGAGTGACGTCTTCCATGAAAGTCGGTACC
>CAYRQC010000261.1:0-5583 GCA_964426265.1 uncultured Phycisphaerales bacterium
CGATCGAGGCGGCCGATGCCGCCCGGCTCCCGAGCCGCGCCGTACCCGACGGCAGCTTCGCGCGCCTCGGGAGCGATTTCGTGATCGGTACCCGGACCTGGGACGTGACGAGCCGCGTCCGGCTCGAGGTGGGACCGATCACCTATCCCGATTACCTGGCGATCCTGCCGGGCGGCCGTTCGCACGCCGCGCTGGCGGCGCTGGTGCGCGCCTACGTCGGCCCGGGGATCGACTTCGATCTCGAGCTGCGAGTGGAGCTGGACAGCGCCCCTTGCGCCCGGCTCGCGGCGCGCGCCCCAGCGGGTCGCCAGAATCTCGAGGGCTCCGTCCTCGGTCGCGACGCATGGCTCGGTAACGTTGACCAGCTCGGCACCATCGGCCGCGAGCGCTTCACGCTGACCGCTCCTGCCGAACGGCCTTCGCTTCCACAGGAGCAATAGCGCGTGGCAACCCTGAATCTCAAGACCCTCGTCTCGCGGTTGAATGACAGCAACAAGCGGGCGCTCGAAGCTGCGGCCGGGCTCTGCCTGTCGAAGACGCACTACAACGTCGAGATCGCCCATTGGCTCTACAAGCTGATGGAGGTGCGCGGCGGGGATCTCGACCTGATCTGGAAGCGCTTCGAGCTCGACGTGAGCCGCCTCTCCGCCGACCTGCAGCGCGCGTTCGACGGCATGCGTTCGGGCAACTCGCGGCCACCGGCGCTGTCGCAGGACATCGTCGACCTCGCGCGCGAGGCGTGGCTGGTCGCCTCGCTCGAGTTCGAGTCGGGCAAGGCGCGCAGCGGCCACATGCTGATCGGCTTGCTCACCAACCCGGCGCTCGCCCGGATCGCCAACGACTTGTCGAGCCAGTTCGAGCAGATTTCGCTCGACACGCTGCGCAAGGAGTTCAGCACGATCGTCGCCAAGTCGTCCGAGTCCGACACGCCGTCGCTCGCGACAACCGATGGCGCGGGTGGCGGTGGCGGCGCAGCGGGCGAGCGGCCGCGCACTGGCAACGGCAACCTCGACCAGTTCACCATCGACCTCACGGAGCGGGCGCGCAAGGGTGACCTCGACCCGGTGCTCGGCCGCGAAAGTGAGATCCGGCAGGTGATCGACATCCTCACGCGGCGCCGCCAGAACAACCCGATCCTCACTGGCGAGGCGGGCGTCGGGAAGACGGCCGTCGCCGAGGGGTTCGCGCTCGCGATCGTGCAGGGCGAGGTGCCGCCCTCGCTGAAGAACGTCACGGTGCGGACGCTCGATCTCGCGCTGCTGCAGGCGGGCGCCGGGGTGAAGGGCGAGTTCGAGAACCGGCTGAAGGGAGTGATCGCGGAGGTGAAGGCCTCCCCAAAGCCGATCATCCTCTTCATCGACGAGGCGCACACGATGATCGGCGCCGGCGGCTCGGCCGGGCAGGGCGACGCGGCCAACTTGCTGAAGCCGGCGCTCGCGCGCGGCGAGCTGCGCACGATCGCCGCCACGACCTGGGCCGAGTACAAGAAGTACTTCGAGCGCGACGCGGCGCTGGCGCGGCGCTTCCAGGTCGTGAAGATCGAGGAGCCCGACGAGAAGACCGCGATCCAGATCATGCGCGGGCTGGTGGCGACGATGGAGAAGCACCACAAGGTGCGCATCCTCGACGAGGCGATCGTCGAATCGGTGCGGCTCTCCACCCGCTACATCTCCGGGCGCCAGCTGCCGGACAAGTCGGTGAGCCTGCTCGACACCGCGTGCGCCCGGGTGGCGCTGTCGCAATCGGCGACGCCGGCGGCGATGGAGGACTGCACGCGGCGGATCGCGCAGATCGACACGGCGTTGCGCGTGCTGGGCCGCGAGCACGCGACGCAAGGGCTCCACGGCGACCGCATCGCCGAGCTCGAGAAAGAGAAGGCCGCCGCGCAGGCCGAGAGGATCGCGCTCGAGGCACGCTGGAAGCGGGAGAAGGAGCTGGTCGCGAAGACGCTCGAGCTACGCGGAAAACTCGAGCAGGTCGAGCCGATCGCGCTCACGGCCGCTGCGCCGGCAACCGCGACCGCGACCGCCACCACCAAGGTGCCGCCGCTGACCCCCGAGGCGCGTAAAGCGCTCCAAGGCGAGCTCGACACCACGACCACGACGCTGCGCACCCTGCAGGGCGAAACGCCGCTCGTGCACGCCAGCGTCACCGGCCAGGCGATCGCCGAAGTGGTCGAGAACTGGACCGGAATTCCGGCCGGCCGGATGATGGCCGACCAGATCCACACGGTCTTGAAGCTGCGCGATTCGCTCGAGCAGCGCGTCGTCGGCCAGACCAGCGCGCTCGAGGCGCTGGCCCAGGCGATCCGCACCAGCCGCGCGAACCTCACCGACCCGAGCCGGCCGATCGGCGTCTTCATGCTGGTCGGGACCAGCGGCGTCGGCAAGACCGAGACGGCGATCGCGCTCGCCGAACTGCTCTACGGCGGCGAGCAGAACATGACCACGATCAACATGTCGGAGTTCAAGGAGGAGCACAAAGTGTCCCTCCTGATGGGCTCGCCGCCCGGCTACGTCGGCTATGGGGAAGGTGGCGTCCTGACCGAGGCGGTTCGCCGCAAGCCTTACAGCGTGGTGCTGCTGGATGAGCTCGAAAAGGCCCATCCGGGCATCCAAGACGTTTTCTATCAGGTGTTCGACAAGGGGAACATGCGCGACGGCGAGGGGCGCGACATCGACTTCCGCAACACCGTCATCCTGATGACCACCAACTGCGGCACCGACACCATCATGTCGCTCTGCGCCGACCCGGCGACGATGCCCGGCCCGGACGGCCTGCGTGAAGCGCTGCGCCCGGAGCTGCTCAAGACCTTCAAGCCAGCCTTCCTCGGCCGCGTCACGATCCTCCCCTACTTCCCGCTCAGCGACGCGGTGATGAAGAACATCATCCGCCTCAAGCTCGGGAAGATCCGGCGGCGCGTGCAGGAGAACTACAAGGCGAAGCTCGAGTGGACCGACGCACTGGTCGATGCGGTCGCGGCGCGCTGCACCGAGGTCGAGAGCGGAGCCCGCAACGTCGACCACATCCTGACGCGGACGCTGCTGCCCGAGCTCGCCTCCGAGTTCCTGTCCAGGATGGCGGGCGGCGCTACGATCCGCGGCTGCGTGGTGACGACCGGCGCCGACGGCCGCTTTGCCTATCAAGTGGCGACGGAGCCCGCCACCGTTTGACCCGTCAATTCGGAAGGGCAGGCGAGGCCGATTGCGTTTGTTATGGTGGCGGGCTCAACCGCCACGCTCCACTGCGAAGAGGCGCTCGAGACAGAGATCGCGCAAGCAGCGTCAGGAACCGAAGCAGAGCGTCCAGGGAAGAGGCCACAGTCCAAGAAGTCGCCATCAAAGCAACCGTCGAGGGTGCTCGTTCCGCCGATGGAGCCCTGCCGGCTCCGCGGCACGTGTTCCCCTCGCCCTCAGGAGGATGACACGTCCATGGCCATCTACATGAAGATCGATGGGATCACCGGAAACGTGACAGCGAAGGGTCACGAGAAGTGGATCGAGCTGCACAGCATGCAGTTCGGCGTCGGCCGCGGAATCGGCTCACCGACCGGCAAGTCGAGCAACCGCGAGACCAGCGCACCGAACGTCAGCGAGGTCGTCGTCACCAAGCTCACCGACGAGACGAGCCCGCTCTTCTTCCAGGAATCGACCATCGGCAAGTCGAAGGCGGTCACCCTCCACATCGTCCGCACTTCGGCGGATCACCTCGAGACCTTCTACGAGCTGATCCTCACCAACACGCTCATCAGCGGTTGGTCGCTGAGCTCGGGTGGCGACCAGCCGACCGAATCGATCTCCATGAACTTCACGAAGATCCAGACGAAGTACATCCCGTTCAACACGGATCACACGCCAGGAACGCCCGTTCCGTCCGGTTACGACATGGCGCTCGGGACGAAGGTCTGATCCACTCGGCGTGCTGACGCGCTTGGCGGAGACACCGCGAAGCGCGACGACACCGCGAAGCGCATTGACACTGTGCACCCGATCCGGGCTCCGGCATGCTGCCGGAGCCCGGCGTCTCTCCGGTCGGTGTCATCCGCGCGGGCCGCGGTGGTGACGACTCGCAGCGCGCCTCCCCTGTTCCCTTCGGCGGCACTGCCATGGATGAGCCACTCCTCAAGGTCAAGGTCGGCGGAAAGACCGACCTTGACCCGCGCGGGTTTGACGGCCGCGAGGCGCTGTCGACCCCGTTCGAGTTCCAAGTCGACGTCGAAAGCAAGACTCCTCTCGTCACGGTCGATGTGCTCGGCGCGGCGGTCGAAGTCTCACTGACGCAACCCGATTCACCGGTGCGGTACTTCCACGGCTGTGTGCGGCGCATGACGCGTGCCGCGGTCTCGCACGCCAAGGACACGTTCTCCTACAGCCTCGTCGTCGTCCCCAAGCTCTGGCTCCTCAAGCTCAAGCGCGGGTCGCGCGTGTTCCAGGACCTCAAGGTCGTCGACATCGTCAAGAAGGTGTTGGAGCCGTGCGGACAGGAGCTCGACGATCACGGAACGTCGGCGCTGCCGGTCCTTCCATACTGCATCCAATACGACGAGACCGACTTCGACTTCGTGTCGCGGCTGCTGCAAGACTCGGGGATCTTCTACTACTTCCAGCACGAGAGCGGCCGACACGTGATGGTGCTCGGCAACTCGACTGCCGCCTACAAGACGGGGAGCGGTGGCCCGTTCGACGTGCGCACGGGAACCACGATCGAACAATGCATCCGGAATTGGGCTCCGGCCCATGAACTCGCTTCAGGCTCGGTGAGCGTCCACGACTGGCACGAGGAGCCGACGACGGTCGCGGACGAAGCGAAGACCGATTCGGTGCTGAACCTGAGCGGCACGGCGAGCCTCGACGCGTACCACTATCCGACGCGCCTGCTCGAACCGACCATGAGCGCTGCCGTCACCTCCGCCGCCCAAGTCGGCATGGAGCGGCTCGAAGCTGGCCACTTCGTAGTGAGCGCCGAGTCGAACATCTTCGGCATGGCCGCGGGCAGCACGTTCACGATCGGAGCGTTGTCGAAAGAACAGCAGGTCGTCTCCGACGACACGAGCTTCGTCGTCGTGGCCATGCGGTTCATGGTTCCGTTCGCGTCCTTGTCGAGCGTGCGCAACCTCCACTCGCAATTCACGTGCATCCCGAGCAAGACACTCTTCCGACCGCCCGCCGTGATCCGCCGACCGGTGATCTCCGGGCCGCAGACCGCGCTCGTGGTCGGACCTGACAAGGAGGAGATCTGCACCGACGCCAAGGGTCGCGTGAAAGTGCAGTTCTTCTGGGATCGCGAAGGCAAGCGCGACGACCACTCTTCCTGCTTCGTGCGCGTCGCCCAGCCCTGGTCGGGGCCGGCCTACGGCGCCTGGTTCCTGCCACGCATCGGCACCGAGGTCGTCGTCAGCTTCATCCAAGGCGATCCCGACCGACCGCTGGTCACCGGCTGCGTCTACCACCCGAGCCACGAGCGCCCCTTCAGCGAGAAGACGCACTCGGGCATCCGCACGCGCTCCACGCCCAAGGGCAAGACCGAGAACTTCAACGAGATCAGCTTCGACGACGAGAAGGGCAAGGAGCGCTTCCTCGTCCA
>CAYRQC010000262.1:0-3072 GCA_964426265.1 uncultured Phycisphaerales bacterium
GGGCGAGAGGAGGTAGCCCGGGTTCAGCGGATCGGTCTCGACGAGGCCGTCGGGCTTGAGCCCGCTGAAGCTGAAGACGGGGTTGGTGCCAGTCGGGGAGCGATCGATCACGCGACCGAAGTCGTACCAGGTCGAGACGGCAACGCTGATCGGCGTGAACTCGACCGGCGCGAGTGTGTTGGTCGTGTCGATCCACGAGGACGGCGGGCGGATACTGCCGTTGGTGTCGGTGGTGCCTGGCTTGATGACCGTGGCGGTCGAGCCCGCGGGAACCTGCAACTGGATCATGCCATGGCCGGCGTCACCACCGTCGCCGATGTTGGGACTGGTGCCACTCTTGTCACAGAAGAAGTAGTCGTTCCTCGACTCGGCGTTGTCGCCGGCACCGCCGCGGACGTCGATGATCGCGCCGACCGAGACCAGGATGCTGGTCGCTGACTGGAGCGCCACCAGCCCTCCAGATCCGCCGCCGCCACCGCCGCCCCAGTAGGAGCAGCCGAGTGATTCACCGCCGTTGCCGATGCCGCCTTTGGCATCGATCAGTGCGGTGGAGGTGAGTGTGATCGATCCGAGCGCCTGCAAGAGGAAGGCGCCACCACCACCGCCGCCACCGCCGCCGCGGGAGTCGCCCACCGCGGGAGCACGGCCCGAGGCCGGAAGTTGATCTCCGTTGTCGCAGCACTTGTCGTTGGCGGAGTCCGTGTCGACTTTGCACCAGTTGCCGCAGTAGTAGTTGTCGGTGAGCGTGCCGCCGCCACCGCCGCCCTGCCCACCAATCAGTCGCCGCAATTGTCCGAGCTTGCCGTAGTAGTCGTCGCTGGTCGTCCCATTGTCGGCGAACGGATGGTTGCCCGGGCTCCCGGCAAGACAGGCCCTGGTGTCGACAAAGGTGACCCAGCCGCCAAGGCCGTTGGGCTTGATGTTGGCAATACTGTTCAATACGGCGTTGGTAGCGTCGACTGGTGCCAGCCCGACTCGCAGCATCGAGCCACCGCCGCCGCCGGCGATCTTGCAGTTGGCATTGCCGATTCGGAACTCGCCGCAGTCGCCGTTGAACTCCTGGTTGGTGGCGTACTTTCCCTTCGAGTCGGGCTGATCGAGGATCCCGTTCTCCGCGCCGGTGCCGCCGATGCGCTTCATCACGCCGTCGGTGGGGTCGATGCCGAAGCCTCGCTCGGCCTTTTGCGGTGACACGAGGGAGAGGTAGGTGAAGGTGCCGGAGGAGTCGAAGGTGATCGGGTTCGACTCGCCGCCGCGGCCGCCGCCCGCGTAGGACGCCCCACCCGGGATCGCGGTGATCGCCGAGTCGTACGCGTCCTCGGGGGTTCCGTTCTCGCCATCGAGCAGGATGTCGCCGGCGATCGTGACCGAGCCGGTTGCGGTGATCACGAGCGGGTTGCTGCCGACCGGTTGGATGACCACGCCGTCGGGGATGTTGATGTCGGTGAAGTGGAACACTCCACCCTGCACGACCTTGTTCGGTGGTGCATCCGGAGTCGAACCGTCCGGGAGCGGGAAGGTCTGCGATGCCGTGTCGAGCACGACGACCGCGGTCACGCCGGCGGCCGGTGCCGGTGGTTCGAAGCGGCCGAGCGATCCATTGCCGTCGAACTCGAAGGCCGCCTGCAGCACGTTGGAGTCGTCGCGGTCCCAGTCGGCCGGCAGTACGCCCTGGCCAATCTGGGTGATGTCATCCTCTTCCCGCGCAGTGGTATCGAAGTCCTCGATGAGCGAGTCGCGCACCGCGCCGACGAGGTCGGGAGCGGTGGTGAAGCTCGTCGCGATCACCGGAGTGGCGCTGGGCGTCCCGGAGTCTGACAAGCTCTTCAAGTCGGGTCGGTACTCCAGCGAGAGCAGGTGGTTGAAGGGGAGGATGCCGCTCGGCGTGATCTCGACCACTGCGCGATCGGCGTGGTTCTCGACCAGCGCGACGTCGATGCCGAGCGCGACTCCGAGATCGTCGAGGTCGGCCAGTTGGAAGGTCGAGTCGTTGATGTTCTCGACCGCGGGGTTGAGCGCGCGATCGAAGACGAGCGAGTAGCTGCGGCGTGCCGGGAAGCGCTGGTCCGGGTCGCTGAAGAGGTTGGGCGAGATCCCGGTCGACCCACTCAACGGGTCGAACGCGATGAGCTGCGGCGTCGCGACGTCGAGCCCGCCGAGCGACCCCGAGGCGTTGGTCGGCATGGTGTGAAAGCGGATCAAGATGCCCTTGGAGTCGACGCCGTCCGGAAACTGGTTGCGCAGGGTGGAGTCGACGCCGGTGACGAACGAGAAGGTGAGCGGCCCGACCCGGATCGAGTAGGCCTCATTGAACTTGAGTCCGGCACCACCGGTGTCGAGCTGGCCGTTCGAGGTGATCGCGATCGGTCGGGTGGGCAGGCTCGGGGTGAAGGTGACGACGTTGCCGTTCACCGCGTAGCGGCCGGGGGCAGGCTGGTTGGCCGAGTCCTGGACCGGGAGGACGGTGGCGTTGACGCGGTTGGGGTCGGGAGCGCCGCTGAAGGTGAAGACGATCTGCTGGACGATCGGGGAGTTCTGAGGGGGAGTGTTCTCGGCTTCGACGTTGACGCCGTTGGGGTCGACGAACGTCACCCCGAGCAACTGTGCCGAGCCGTTGAACGACCCGCCGCCGCCGCCACCGCCGCCCGCTCCACCACACGCCGCGGCCGCCAGGCAGAGGAGCAGGAGAGGCGCTGCTCGAGCCATGAGCCCGTCCCACTCAGCCATTGGCCGGTGCCAAGCCGCAAACGGTGACCGGGGCCATGCGTCGTGATGAAGCGCGTACATTGCCAGCACCTGAGCTACAAATGTCGGGAAGCTTCGCGTGGCGCGAAGATTCCCTGAGAGTAGCCCCGGCACCGGAGGTGCCGCGCCGCCGATCGGGCGGCGAGGAGGGGGAGGCCGCGTGTCGCGGCCGACGCGGGGGAGGGCCCGCCCTAACCCTGCCCCACAAGTCCTCCCGCTGGACACGGCCGACTACGCCGAGGACAAGAAGAGCCGGTAGGCCGTCGTGATGTCGGTGAGGCGTTCGAGACCTTTCCACACGGTCTCGGCGCCCGGGTTCTTCGAGCC
>CAYRQC010000263.1:0-2829 GCA_964426265.1 uncultured Phycisphaerales bacterium
CATCGGTTGGGTCGCCGCGATCGAGGTGATCGTCGGCGTCGCGGTTGCTGCTGTCGTTGACACTGACGTCGGCTGAGTCCGATGTCCCCAAACGATCCAAAGGAATCGAGCCGAGCGTCTCCCAACCGAGCCACGACGAGAGCAGCAGAGTGCCCGCCATCGCCGCGAGCCGCGGTCGCGGCGCACCCTGGAGCAGAGTGCTCCACCCGGCGAGGCTCTTCGTGGCGAGCAGCGCCAGCACCGGCAGCGTCGGATAGTAGAAGCGCTGCCCGTACGGCATCACCTGCAACACACACCAACGGTAGTAGGCGATGAATCCCGCCACTGCGAGCAGCAGCCCGAGATCGGCCGAGCTGTAGATCGCGCGCAGTCGCCGCCACCCGAGTAGGCACGGTGAGACCGCAATCACCATCAGCGGCCAGTAGTCCGCGGCGAAGAGCGCGAGCTGCTCCGCGCCGGTGTTGGCAAATGCGGCCTGCATCGTCGGACCGTAGAGCCCGGTCGCCTTGGCATAGAACGGCAGCGGCAGCGCAGTCCCGAAGTAGAGCTGTGCCACTCCGAGCTGTAGTGCCAGCCCGCCGGCGGCGACGCCAACGGACGTGACGACGAGCCGGCGCGGCGTTCCGGGCGGCGGCGTCACGAGCCACGCAGCCAGCACCGCTCCCGAGAAAAGCAGCAGATCGGGCCGCACCACGAAGAGCAGCGCGGCGCTCCCGCCAATCAACGCCATCCGGCGCCTGCTCGGCGGTTGCTCGGAGCGTTGCACCAGCAGCAGGAATGCCGTCAATCCGGCGAGTGCGAACGTCGTGTCCATCCCGGTCGCGAAGTGGAACGTGAGCCCGGGTCGACCGCAGAGGAGCCACGCGATCAGCCCCGCGATCGCGAGCCGTTGCGGTGCCGCGCGTACCGCTCGCCACACCGCCGTGCCGAGCAGCAGCAGCAGTGCGCCGCCACCGACGTAGCCCGCGAGCAGCACGCTCGCATGGTCGCTCTCCGGAGTGAACCAGCGCAGCAACGCGACCGGCGCGAGGAACCCGAGCGAGGTGAGCCCGAAGGTCGGCGGATCGCCCGCGTTCCAGCGCACGCCGCGTCCTTCGAGCAGATGGTCGGCGTAGCGGACAAACATGTAGCTGTCGTCCCACAGCTCGCGATCGCCGAAGCGGGCGCAGAGATCGAGGACGACGCGCAGCGCCACCAATAGCAGCAGGAGAGCCGCGACGCCGCCGACCAGCAGCGTCCAGTGCGTTGCGCGCGGTCGCGGTGGTGATGCCGATGCCGAGACTCCGAGGTCGCTTGCGCCCGCCTCCGCGCTCATCGCGACTCCTCGAGCGCCGCGAGTGCCGCCTGCGCTGCCACCACGCGAACCCAGAGCGCCCGCCATTCCGCCGCCTCGACCGCCGGCAGACTTGCGAGCCGCGCCTCGTCACGGACGGTGACCAGATCGCCGTCCTGCGAAAACCAGTCGACCATCTGCACCGCCTCCGCGAGCCCGGTGCGCTCCGGCGTCGCGTCTTGTCGCCCGACTCGCAGCCAGCGCTCGAGATCGTTGGCGAGCAGCTCACGCGCGCGGCGCCGCAGCGACGCCCGTGCACTGACCTCGAGCTCGCTGGCGCCCGCCCCTTCACCGTTTCCGGCCAGCACCAGGGCACAGGCGGCGTTGTAGGCGAGCGACTCCGTCTCGAGCAGTGCCGGGTCGAGCGCAAAGGCGCGCTCATAGGTGCGGGCCGTCAGCAGGTGGCGCCCTTGCGCGTGGACTACCTCCGCCGCCGCCAGCAGCTCCGCCGCGTTCTCCGGTTCGCGTTCCCCGAGCGCCACCGCGAGCTGCCGTTCGAGGCGGCGGCGCTGCTCTTCGAACGAGGCGAGCTGCTGCTCGGCTTTCGGGAGCCACTCGGTCGCGAAGTCGCCGCTCTCGCTCGTCCAGATCGCGATCGCCTTCTGCATCGACGCGATCGCCGCGTCGAACTCCTGCCGTTTCGCCAGGCCGACCGCGAGGTTGAAGTGCGCGGGCGCATGGTCCGGCTCGAGCGCCAGCGCCTTCTGGTACCAGGCGATCGATTCGGTCGGCTGCGCTCCTTCGAGGATCTGGTCGGCGAAGGTGACGAGCGCGTTCGCGTCCTCGGGTGCCAGCTCGGCGGCGCGCCGGAAGCAGGCGAGCGACTCCTCGTTCCGGCCCGCCTCTTTGAGTGCGTCGCCGAGATCGATCTGGAACTTGGCGTTGGTCGGGGCGAGCGCGACGGCGCGGTTCAGCGACTCGATCGCCTCCTTGGGAGACCCGGTGAGCAGCAGCACGCGGCCGAGCAGGCCGTGGTCCTCGGCGGTGGCCAGATCGCTCGCGACCACGCGTCGCAGCAGGGCGATCCCCTCGTCATACTCGTCGCCACCGATGAGCACCTTGCCGAGGTCGAGCAGGATCGACCGCTCCTGCACTGGATCGTGTCGGATCGTGAGCATCTTGCGAAGGACCTCGATCGCTGCCGTGAAGTCGCGTTTGGCGCGGTACGTCCCGGAGAGAACGAAGAGATCCTCGATGTTCTCCGGGTCGCGCGCCGCCAATCGCTGCAGGTAGACCAGCCCCTCGTCGTACCGTTTCGCCTGCACCAGCGCGCCGCCGAGGCCGAGCAGTGCCTGCGGATCGTCGGGATCGGCGGCCAGGCTCTCGCGATGGAATGCCTCGGCCGCCGTGAGATCGCCGGCCATCGCCAGCTCCTGGCCCGCATGCAGGCGTCCATGCGAGCGTTTGGACGAGGTGGTCGCGGAACGCGCCAGCTCGCGGAAGAGGGCGGCGGCCTCGGCGTGGCGACCGAGCGCGCCCATTGCGATCCCGAGCCG
>CAYRQC010000264.1:0-2899 GCA_964426265.1 uncultured Phycisphaerales bacterium
CGCCCACGAACGCGGCCAACGGACGCCATGACGGCCAGCGTTCCCGTTGCAGGAGCCAGTCGACGCCGCCGAACGAGAGCTCGCGCACGCCCGGAAAGAAGATCGAGAAGTTGGAGAACTGCGTGCTGTCGGCGAATGCCAGCACGCGTCCGTCGCCCGGTTCGGAGCTTGCGGCTTGGGCGAACGGGCCGAGCGGTTCGCTCGGGTCGAGCTTGGAGTCGCCGAAGAACGTGAACTTGCTGTAGTCCGGAGCGTCGGCGAATCCGGCGTTCACCCAGATCACGGGCGTGGCCCGGCCCGAGATGCCGATCGAGCACGAGGTCATCCAGTGCAGCGGGCGCATCGCCTGGGTGATTGGATGCGGCGGCAGCATGCCTCCATCCGTCTCCATTCCGCCGAGGTAGTCGGTCTCGAACAGCGCGTCGGTGTGGTACTCGATGCCGTAGGACCGGCCAACGGAGTTGAGGATCGTGTTCATCCCGAAGACATCGGTGTGATCACCCACAAGATAGAGCCCGCCGCCCCGGCGAACGAAGCGATCGATGGTCGCGACCTCGGCGATCGTGAGCGGCTCGGTCGGCGTCTTCAGGATGAACACGTCGACGTTCGCGAGAAAGGCGTCGTCGAGAGGTTGGTCGAGGCGGGCGACGCTGCCGTAGCGCGCCGCGAGACCGCGCACCCACTCGGAATAGTTGTAGACGGCGCGCGTGCCGAAGAGATCGCGTTCGAGGGCGACGTCGATCCGCTCCCAACGCGAGTGGTACTCGTCGATCGCGATCCGTCCTGGCAGGAAGTGGACGGGACCGGTCGCGAGCAACGCGGCGGTGAGCAGCAACCCGCCACACGTGACGGACGCCGGGTCGAACCAGTGCCTCGCCGCTGGAAGGGGCTCCGAACCCGCTCGGGCTTCCGTGGTGGCGTCGCGCGTTGCTCGCAGCCGATGTCCATTCATCGCCGCGAGCAGGACAAGGAGCGGCATTCCGAGCGTCACGCTGCGCCACCACGGATCGGCAACCTGCGCCGAGGCGACCTCCTCGTGCACGCCGAGCGCGACGATCAGGAAGCGCACGACGACTGCGCCCGCGAGAGCCAGCGTGAAACGCCACAGTGACGACCAGCGCTCGCCGCGCGGAAGCAACAACGCGGTCAGGAGGATTGCGCCACACCACAGGGCGAGCGCCTCGCGCAACGCGAGATGCATCCAGCTCACCCCGACCTCGAGCGCCGGCTGTCCCGCCACGCCGAACGCGACACCATGGAGCGTCGGCGCTGCATCGAACCCGACCAGCGAAGCGCACGTCGCCAGTCCGCGAGCGAGGGCCGCCGCGGGATCGAATCGCAGCAGGGCATACGGCAACAACCAGTGGATGGCGCAAATACCGACGACCGCCGTCTGGAACGCGACGGTGGGTTCAACGTTTGGAAGAAGGAGGGCGAGCGCGACCATCGCGGCCGCGACACCAGCGGACTCACGCAGCGGAGTCGGGGCCGCGAAGGCGATGGCCGTGAATCCGAGGAGACCGATCAACGCGACCGAACGAGGCACGCGCAGCCGCGTCGGCGTGGAAAACGCGGCGACGAAGCCGAGGACCGACAACAGCAGCCAACCGAAGTCGAGCGGGCGCGACAGCCCCTTCACGGTGCGCAGATCGGCAGTGGCCAAGATCGGCAGCAGGAATGGGAGAAGCGCCAGCGGATTCATCGCGGCCTCGCCTTGGGATCGAGGTCGTCCACCAGCGCGCCGACCAGCTCGTGCAGCGTTCGCGCGGCCGCCACCGAACCACCGCCCTCCGGATCGGAAGCGCCCGCGAGAGGCAGCCGCTCGTCCGCGACCACCAGGAAGCTCCCGAGACCCATTCTTCCGAGCACGGCGACGGGGCGGTCAAAGACCCTCGCGATGGGTGTCCAGCGATCGAGACCAGCGCCCGTGATCTCGCGGCACGAATCGAACTTCGGCACCTCGGACCGACCCGCCAGCACGCCGCAGAAGCTGCTCTGCAGCCCTGTTCCGAGTGGCAGGCCGAGTCCCAACTCCCATCGATCCATCAGCGTGTGCGTCGCGTGCTCGCCACCGGGTCCGAGGAAGAGCAGGAGGCCACCGCCTGCTTCGACGAAGCGGAGCAGCTCCGAGCTCGTGCCCGGACCCATGGGCCGCGCTGGATTCAGCAAGACGAGGATGTCGGCTGGACTCATCGGCTCACCGGCGTTGCGCAGCCGCGGCACCCTTCCACGTCGCTGCGCCGCGTCGAAAAGCGGTCCGGCACCGAGACTGTGACTGCGCCCGGTCGAGAGCGTCGGCATGCTCGACGTTTCGATCCACAGCGTCGGTTCGTGCCGTTCTTCGACCTTGCGCGCCGCCGCCGTCGAACGGTCCGCAACGCAATCGACAAGACTGATCACCAGCGCGCCGAGTGGCATCGACTCCGCCACCGCCGCCATGAATGGCGCGGCAACGCACAGGCCCGCGCAGCACGTGCCGCCGAGGAGTTGCGACGATCCGAGCGTCGAACGACTCTCCACTCCGAAAAGCCACGCGACGACGCGCTCCGCGAAGTCGCGCCCCTCTTCCAGTGCGCCATCCTGGAGCGCCGAGGTGTCGCCGAAGACGAGCACGCGCCCCGCGCCGAGCGGCGCCGTCGCCGCGATCGACATGCCGCCGAGCGGCTCATCGACATCGCGCGAGAGATTGTCCAACCCGCCGGCCTTCTGCCGGACACCGCGATCGGCGAAGGCGTTCGTGGTTCGAGCGAGCGTGCGCGCCGGTGGCTGGACATCGAGCGAGCAGCCCACGCTCCACGACACACCCAATCCGTCGTGATGCGGACCGAACAGTGGGTCGCGCGCCGCTTCGAGCGCGCCGAGCCACCGTTCGCCGAGGCCGTCGGGCACGATGCTGTTG
>CAYRQC010000265.1:0-4277 GCA_964426265.1 uncultured Phycisphaerales bacterium
CTGCAGAACGCCTTCCGTCTCGAGCTGGGCTACGCGCGGGTGAGCGGTTTCACCCAGGTTCGTGAGAACTCCGACGAAGGCACACGGTTGCCGCTGCACGATCTGGGCGTCCGTGACGCCGAGGTCGCATCGCTCGAGTACGACCGCAACCTGGGTGACGAGTCGCGGCTGCGGCTGCGGCTGCGCTGGTTCTATGTGGCAGGCAGCGCGCGCTTCGACGACGAGATCCGTTTCAACGGGGTCCACTACGTCGCGGGCTCGAAGGTCGACACGCTCGCAGAGTTGGGCGACGTCTCACTGCGTTGGGAGCAAGAGCTCTTTCCGATTGGCGATGCCGGCCGCGTCTCCTTGCTGGTCGGCACCTCGCTCACCTACCTGAACCTCAAGGTGCACGGGACGCAAGCCGCGGGCAGCACGCGGATGGAGCAGAAGGAGGCATTCTTCAAGCAGATGCTGCCGCTCCCGTCACTCGGGCTGCGCGTCGACTATCCGCTGAAGGATGGCTCGCGGCTCTGGGCCGAGGCCTTCGGGTTCCGCGTGCTCCACTGGAGCACACTGCGATCGGAGGGCGGCACGATCTTCCTCTCGCAGGACCAACTCGAAGCAACGATCGGCTGGTCCAAGCAGCTCTCGAAGATGTGGACCCTCGACCTCGGCTTGCGCTACGAGTTCCTCTCGATCGAACAGACGAGCCACGAGGACGGCAACCAGTTCCTGCTGCGCAGCTTCGGGCCGTTCATCGCGCTGCAGCTGCGCTTCTGACCGGCGCCCCCGCGCGTTAGCGTCGCGGCACGATGAAGGAAGCGCCCGGCATGGTCGAGTCCCCGCGCAGCGGTTCGCCGTCCGCGGCGGCTACTTTCGACGCGCCGGGGTTCCTGCGCCGCCACGTCGCCCTGCCGTTTGCCGTGTGGGCCGTCGTCGCCGCCATCTTCGAGCTGACACCGCTCGACCTCATGCTCTCGGATCCGTTCTACGACACGCGGCAGCGCGCCTGGCTCGGGCTCCACAACTATTTCGTCGGCCACGTCCTCTACTACGGCGGCCGCTACCTGGTCGTGGCGATCGGGGTCACTGCGTTCACGATCTGGATCGCCTCGTTCCGCATCGCTCGACTCGCCACGTGGCGCCGCGCCGCGATCTACGTCGCGTTGTGCATGGCGACGACGGGAAGTGGTGTCAGTCTCCTGAAACACCTGATCGACCGCGGCACGCCCGCCGACTACGACCGCTATGGCGGGTCGCGTCCCTACACACCGCTCTTCGGAGCCGTCCCGAACGGCCTCGAAGCGATCCATCAGTTCCCGGCGGCGCATCCGTCCGGAGCGTTCGCGCTGTTCGCGCTCTACTTCGTCGCGCGGTCGCGCGCGTCGCGGCCCGAGGACGCGATCGATGGGATCGGGACGAGCCGCCCCGCGCTGTGGCTCATCCCCGGCGCGGCGCTCGGGACGCTCTACTCGTTCGTGCAACAGATCCGCGGGATGCACTTCGCGTCGCACGACTGGTGGACGATGGGGATCGCCTGGGGCGTCGCAGTCGGGCTGTTCCGGCTCTTCCGTGGACAGTTGTGAGTCGGCAGATTCCCACGCGCTACGCCCGACGAGGGACGCGACCTCCGAGTCGCCGATGTCAGCGGGACGGTGCCGACGGATCTGTTTGCGGTGCCGGGTCGAAGACATAGCGCCGCGCCTCGTAGCTTTCGTACGCCGACTGGAAGACCGCCGTCGCATCGTCGGCGAGCGAGCGCAGCTCCGCCGTCACGTCGGCCTCCGGCACTTTCGTGAAGAGGTCGCTCTCCTTGGACGGGCGCGTGTAGTAATCGACGCTCTTCTCGAGACCGAGCACCACCAGCGCGTGGTCGGTCACCATCCCGACGTCGCGATTGTGCTGCAGGAAGGCGCGGCCACCCGCGGCGGGAAGGGAGAGCAGGCTCGTGCCGAGGAAGGGTGTCGGCTCGCGGACGCCGGCCAACTCGAGCAGCGTCGGCGCCAGGTCGATCTGGGAACAGAGGCGATCGATGCGTGCCCCGCGCCAACGCACATCGCTCGCCAGGAAGAGGGCCGGGACGCGGTAGCTCGGCGCCGGGATCGCCTCCGAGCCGTAGACGCGCGCGCCGTGGTCGCCGACGATCAACAGCAGCGTGTCGTCGAGCAGCCCTTCGGCTCGGATCCGATCGAGATAGCGGCCAAGGCACTCGTCGGCGTAGGCGACCCCGCGCCACCGTCGATCGAGCTCCCGCTTGGCGACCGGGCTCTCCGCCGGGATGTCGAAGGGCCGGTGGTTGCTGACCGAGAGGATTGTGGCAAAGAGCCGCTCGTGGTTCGCACGCGCGGCGAGCTGGCGCGCGACCAACGCATCGAAGATCCAGCGATCGGCCACGCCCCACGCCGTGCGAAAGGCATCGGCGGGATAGTCGGGTTGCTCGACGAACTCGTCCCAACCATTGCGACCGAGGAACGACTTCATCGAGTCGAAGAGCGCGTAGCCGCCGTACAGGAAGGTCGTCGACCAGCCGCGGCCGCGGAAGACGCGCGCCAGCGTGGCGACGTGGTCGGACTTGTCGCGCTTCACGATCGCATCGCCCGGCAGCGGCACGAACGAGGCGAGCACGCCTTCGAGACCGCGTACCGTGCGATTGCCATTGGCGACCAGTTGCGTGAGCAACAGCCCTTCCTTCGACCAGCGATCGAAACAGGGAGTGAGCTGCTCCTCGGGATGGCCGAGCACGCCGACGAACTCGCTGCCGAAGCTCTCCTCGAGCACGACGACGACCTGCGAGGGCGGCATCGCTTCCGAGGACGCCTCCGACCCGCTCGCCGGTGGCGGCGCTGGCGTCGTCGTGCGCGTCGCGCCCGGGTGCAGCACGCGAGCGGCACGCGCCTGCGCCTCTGCCGACGGCAGCGACGGGTAGTAGACGTGCCAATCGAGGCTCGCTGTCGTCCACGCATGCACCAGCGAAAGCGAGCCGTTCTCCGCCACCTCGTTTTCGATCCGATCGTCGCGCCAACGCGTCGGGAGGAAGCGGAGCGCCGCGCAGCACGCCAGCGCGACCACCGTGATCATCGCCAGCGCACCGAGCCGCGAGCTCCAGCGGAGCTTCGTGAAAGTCCACCCACGCAGACTCCGCCCCGCGAGCCAGGCGCCGGCCACCCCACCCACCAGGGCGAGGAGCACGAGCAGCGGCACGTTGTAGCTCTCGACCAGGTTCGCGAAGACCTCATGGGGATAGATGAGGTAGTCGAGTGCAATGTGGTTGAAGCGGGCCGCGAACTCTTCGAAGAAATACCACTGTGCAATCGCGTGGAAGAGGAGGCCGCCGTAGAGCAGCGCGAGCAGCACGTGGCGGATGCGGGCGCATTGCAAGAGCCTGGCCGGCAGCAACGCGAGCGCGGCAAGGAGCGGCGCTGCCAAGAGGCCGCCAGTCAGCAGATCGAGCAGCAGCCCGATTGCTCCACACACGCCGAGCGCGAGTGGTGCAAAGACGCCCGGATGGAAGCACGCGTAGAGCGTGACGCGCAATGCGCTGCCGATCGCCAGCGGCGGCAGGACGATCCAGAGCGCGAGACGCACGCGTGCAGCGGCGGTTCGGGGCATGGAGGAGGTGAGTCGGGGCTCCAAGAGCTTCAGTCAATTCGCCAGCTCGACCCGCTCCAGCACGAACGTCTGGCAAGTACGCAGGTCGGGCAGGACGTAGGCATAGTCGTCGGCTTGGAAGCGCACGCTGACGAAGGGCTGCGCTGCGACCTCGGCCGGCACGCCGAAGGTCGCGGTGAACGGCTCCGCGCCCTTCGGAACCAGCGTTCCCACGAGCGCGGCGTCGACGTAGACGGCGATCTGCATCCCGTCGAGCTCCGGGCGACCGAGGCCACGCCCCACGACGGTGAGCTTCGCGCGTCCCTCGCTGCGCAACAGCAGTGACGCGTAGGCCGAGACGAAGCCACCACGCACGACGCCGCCGTGCACCTGCGCCGCGGCGTCATCGTCGATCCTCCGGAAGTCGAGCGCGTTCGCGATCGTCCGCCGATCGAGCAAGCCTTTCAGCGTTGCCGGCTTCTGCAGCTCTTGCTCGGCCTCGGGCAGGAGTCGCTGGGTCACGTCGCTGGCGGCGGCAATCGGCTCTAGTGCAAGCGACGGCAACAGCCCGCGCGTGCGCGCGATCTCGTAGAGAAAGAGCGCGACCTGCTCGTGGCCGGCACGATTCCAGTGCGCGTCCGACTTCGTGTTGCGAAAGCGTTCGTCCTTGTTGAACGACGTCGGGAACGGCACCGACTGCGCGGGCG
>CAYRQC010000266.1:0-14050 GCA_964426265.1 uncultured Phycisphaerales bacterium
CATGAGGCCGAGCACCAGGAAGCCGCTCGCGAGCCCGTGCGCCGCCCCGATCAGCAGATCGCGAAGCAGCGGCGCGCCGGCCGGCAGCTCGTCACGGACGAGGGCCACCGCGGCCAACACGAGGAGCTGCGTCAGCCCGACGATCGCCCCGATGCCGAGCAGGCGCGACGGCCGCCGCACGCGAAACGCGTAGAGCGCCCCGGCGAGCGACCCCGCGGAGAGCATCAGCAACGCGGTGAGCAGGTCGCGCGCCCCCCACGCCACCAACGCGGTGAGCGCCAGCACCAGCCCGACGAACGCCACGGCAAACCGCGGCGACAGGAGCAGCGCGAGCAGGACGCTCACGGTCGGCAGCGGAAGCAGCAGCAGCGCGGGCGGCGCGGCGTCCCGCGCGAGCCGCGCCAGGAAGAGCAGCAGCAGCGAGAGCGCACAGAGCGACGTCACCCGCCGCAGGCTCGCGACCGCGTCGTGCTCGAACTTGACGAAGAAGCGCCCAGCCAGGAAGACGACGCCGCCGATGACGACGGCGAGGCCGACCAGGTGCGCCGGCCCGTCACCGGCCTCGGTCGCGAGCAGGACCGCGCCGACGGCGGAGAGCAGCGTGACCAGCGCGCGCTCGTGCGGATGGCCGGCGAAGTCGCGCTCCTTCCCGGCGCGCGGAAAGGGGCGGATCAGCTCGGGAGCGATCCGCTTCGGTTGCCGCCGGAACCACCTCAGCATCCGCGACTCGCACGGTCGTAGGCATCGACCACGCGCTGCACGACCGGATGGCGCACGATGTCACCGCGCGTCATGTGGACGATGCCGATCCCTTCGACCTCTTCGAGGATGCGCGACGCCTCGATGAGGCCGCTCTGCTGGCCGTGCGGCAGGTCAATCTGCGTGACGTCGCCGGTCACCACGATGCGCGAGTGGAGGCCCATGCGGGTGAGGAACATCTGCATTTGCTTCGGCGTCGTGTTCTGCGCCTCGTCGAGGATGACGAAGGCGCGCTCGAGCGTGCGGCCGCGCATGTAGGCGAGCGGCGCGATCTCGATCACGTCGTGGTCGATGAAACGGCGCACCTGCGCCGGATCGAGCAGCGCGAAGAGCGCGTCGTAGAGCGGGCGGAGGTAGGGGTTCACCTTCGCCTCGATGTCGCCCGGCAGGAAGCCGAGCCGCTCGCCGGCCTCGACGGCCGGCCGGCAGAGGATCAGCTTGCGGAAGGTGCCGCGCCGCAGCTCAGCGACGGCGGCGGCCGCCGCGAGGAACGTCTTGCCGGTGCCGGCCGGTCCGATCGCGAAGGTGATCGCGTTGTGCTGCATCGCGGCGATGTAGGCGTCCTGTCCCTTGGTGCGGGCGTGGACGCCATCGGGCAGCACACCGTGTTTGCCGACGACGTGAGGATGGCCGTTGGTCTCGGGCGCCGCCTCCTGCTCGGAGACGGCGGCGCCCTCATCGAGGATGTGACGGAAGCTCTCGTCGGAGAGCTGCCCGTCGCGCTGGAAGACGCCGATCGCCCGCCGGACCGCGTGGGCCGCCTCGTCGATCGAGGCGTCGTCGCCGATCAGCTTCACCCCTTCCGCGCGCAGGACGACGTCGATCCCGAACCGCTGGCGGAGCCGGCGCAGGTGACGATCCCCTGGACCAAAGAGGGCACGCAACAGCTCCTCATCGCCGATCGGGATCACCTGCTCCATGCGTGCGCGGGGCACCTCCACACCTCAGGAAAGCGACCAGGGAATGGTAGCACGGGGCTGCCGGGCTGCCGGTGGCCGCTGTGCCGGAGGCCTGCGTGCGGCCGCCCCTAGCCGGCAAGGATCGCCAGAAGCGCCCCGCCCGCCGGCATCGCCAGGAAGAGCGAGTCGACGATGTCGAGCGCCCCGCCGAACTCCGGCAGGAGCCGCCCCGAGTCCTTTACCCCGGCCGCCCGCTTCCAGAGCGATTCGAGCAGGTCGCCGACGTGACCGGTCACGAAGAGCACCGCGCCGATCAGGAGCGCCTCCGCCGTAGTCCAGCGCCCGGCGCCGTAGTGGCCGATCAGCCACCAGGCGACCAGCAGCGACCCGGCCAGTCCGCCGATCGCGCCTTCGATCGTCTTCTTCGGCGAGATGTGCTCGATCAGCTTGTGACGACCGAGCGACTTGCCGACGAGGTAGGCCCCGCTGTCCCCGGCCTTCGCGGTCATCACCAACGCGAAGAGCAGGTCGGTCCCGAAGCGGAAGGTGAGATCGATCATCGACGAGAGGAGCAGCGCGACCAGCAGCACGAGCGCCGCAGCGGCGGAGCGGCGCGCGCCGCTCGCCAGATCGCGATCGCGAAAGAGCGCGACCGCGACCGCAACGAGATCGAGCACGAAGAGCAGCACGAACCACTCGTGGCGTAGCGCCGATCCCTGGAACTCGATGGCCGCCTTGCCGACCAGCAGCAGCGCGCACGCCCCGAGCAACAGCGCCCGCGGCACGACCAAGCCGGCCAGTGCGAGCAGCGTGATCAGCTCACTCAGCGCCGGCAGCGCGACGGCCAACACCAGCAGCGGTGCCGCGAGCGGCCGGCCGCCGCCCCGCGCTCGCCACTCGTCGAAGAGGAGCGTCGCCGCCATCACGCCGATCAGCAGCGAGCCGAAGAGAAGGCGTCTCGCGAAGCGCGCGGTCACCGGAAGATCGTCTGATCGCGCGCCGGGCCGACCGAGAGGATCGTGGCGCGCACGCGCAGGAAATCCTCGATGAAGTCGACGTACTCGCGCGCGGCGGCCGGCAGGTCGGCGAAGCGGCGCACTCCAGAGAGCGGCTCGCTCCAGCCGGCGACCGTCTCGTAGCGCGGCTTCACCTTGTCGAGCGGCGTGAGGCCGACCGGGAAGCGATCGGTCGCCTGGCCGTCGATCTCGTAGGCGGTGCAGACCTGCAGCTTTTCGTAACCCGACAGCGTGTCGAGCTTGGTGAGCGCGAGCGAGTCGACCCCGTTCACCTGGATCGCGAAGCGCGCGGCGACGCCGTCGAACCAGCCGCAGCGGCGCGGCCGGCCGGTCGTCGCGCCGTACTCCTCGCCGCGCTTGCGGAGGAGCTCCGCTTCGGCGGGCGGCAGCTCGGTCGGGAAGGGTCCCTCGCCGACGCGCGTCGGGTAGGCCTTCGCGACCGCCAGCACCTCGCCCACGCGCTTGGGCGGAATCCCGGTGCCGGCCGAGATCCCGAGCGCCGAGGCGTTGCTCGACGTCACGAACGGATAGGTGCCGAAGTCGACGTCGAGCAGGATCCCTTGCGCCCCTTCGATGAAGACGTATTGCCCCGCATCGAGGCAATCGCGCAGCAGATGGAAGGTGTCGACGACGTAGGGCTGGAGCTGCTTCGCGTAGCCGCGGAACTCGGCCTGGATCGCGTCGAAGCTGAGCGGCGCGGCGTCGTAGAGCGCCCGCAGGATCTTGTTCTTCTCGTCGACGTTGGCGCGCAGGCGGGCGGCGAAGCGCGCCTCGTCGTAGAGATCGCCGACCCGCAAGCCGGTGCGCGAGATCTTGTCGGCGTAGGCCGGGCCGATGCCGCGGCCGGTGGTGCCGATCTTGGTGCCGCCCTTCACCCCTTCGGAGGCGCGGTCGAGCGCCTTGTGGTACGGGAAGACCAAGTGCGCCGCCGCCGAAACGAAGAGGCGGCCGGCGATCTCGATCCCGCGCTTGGTGAAGCCCTCGATCTCCTCGAGCAGTTGGCCGCAGTCGAGCACGATCCCCGACGCGATGACGTTGCGCTTGCCGGGATGGAGGATCCCGGACGGCAGGAGATGGAAGACGAACTTCTCCTGACCGACGACGACGGTGTGGCCGGCGTTGGCCCCGCCCTGGTAACGAACGACGACATCGGCCTTCGCTGCAATGAGGTCGAGGATCTTCCCCTTCCCCTCATCGCCCCACTGTGCACCGATCACACTGAGGACGGGCATCTTGGGACGTTCCCGCGCGAGAGGTTGGGCGATCGCCAAAAGCGCGGGATCGTAGCGGCGTCGGGCCTCTTTTTCCGATCAAGCTACGAGCCGGTGGCTCC
Organism: uncultured Phycisphaerales bacterium; assembly: GCA_964426265.1. Taxonomy (GTDB): domain Bacteria; phylum Planctomycetota; class B15-G4; order B15-G4; family SIAN01; genus SIAN01. The sequence goes on from CAYRQC010000266.1 coordinate 4,008, forward strand.
CGAAGGAGCGGCAGGAGCTGGGCGACCAGGACGCGGCGGCGGGGAGCAACGGCATGGCCAGTTCGACCAACGACGAAACACGGGACGCGACCCGTGCCAGCGAGCGCCGCGGCGCCGAACGGCTGCGATCCCGCATCCTCGCCGATGGCACCGGCCTCACGCTCGGCGGCGACGAGGAGCTCTCGTTCCTCGGGTCGACGATCGACCTGTCGGCGACCGGCGCGTGCGTGCGCACCTACGAAGCGCTCACAGCCGGGCAGCGCGTCGCCCTGCGGTTCCACCTTCCAGAGGGCGATCTCGACGTGACCGCCGCCGTGCAACACGTGCGAGTGGACGCGATCGGCTGCCGCCTTGCGGGCGTCGCGTTCACCGCGGTTGAAGGCGAGGCGGGCAACCTGCTCGCTCGGCACCTCGGAGCGGCGAAGGCGCCGCTCTCCAACACCTGGCTCGCCACCGCCAGCAACCTCGTCGCGGTCGGCAATCGAACCGCGTGGCCGGTGGAAGGTCGGCTCGATCCAAGCTGAAGGACGCGAAGGAAGCGCGGAACCGATCAGCGGTCGGGATCGCTTGCCGCGGGCCGGCTCACGCCGAGAACGACGACCCGCAACCGCAGCTTCCCTTCGCGTTCGGGTTCTTCACGGTGAAGCCGGAGCCCTGGAGCCCCTCGACCCAATCGACCAGGGCGCCGTTGAGATAGGGCAGGCTCATCGGGTCGACGACGACCTCGAAGTCACTGCACTTCGTCACCTCGTCGCCCTCTTCCTTGTCGGAGAAGGTGAAGCCGTACTGGAAGCCCGAGCAGCCGCCGCCCTGGACGAAGATGCGCAGCGCCTTGCCGTTCAGTGCGGTGTCCTGCTGGATGAATCCCTTGACCGCCTTCTGGGCGCCGTCCGAGAGGTTCACCATGACTCGAGTCCTCCGTAGAAGTTCGTGTTGAACGAGGCCGCTGTTCTAGAGACGTTCGCTCGGCGTCGCAAGCTGAGCCTCAGGGAGAGGCTCCACCGGCCGGCAGATCGTGCCGATCGCCCGGCGGATCGAGTCGAGGGTGCACGGCTTTCTTAGCACGGCGTTGCCGTACCGCCCGGCCGCTTGCTGGACGTCACCGCCGAGCAGATCGCCGGTCATGACCACGACGCGCCCGCGGAAGGCGGCGCGTCGCTCGCACAGCTCGTGATGGAGCCCGCCGGCCATGCCCCCCGGCAGCCGCCAATCGGTGATCACGAGGTCGAAGGAGGCGCCGGCGATCGCACGCAGTGCGGCGTCGACCGAGGCGGCAGTCGTCACCGCGTGACCGTCGATGGCAAGAAGCTGCGCCATCAGCTCGAGGAGCGCCGGCTCGTCATCCACGACCAGGATTCGCGAGCGCGCGATCGGATCGGCGAGCCGTTCTCCCGGCAGCTCGATGCGGAAGGTGCTCCCTTCGCTGACGCGACTCGAGGCCGTGAGCGTGCCGCCATGCTCGCGCACGATCCGGCTCGCGAGTGCGAGCCCGAGCCCGGTTCCGACACCGACCGCCTTGGTGGTGAAGAAGGGGTCGAAGATCCGCGCGAGGACCGCGTCGTCCATGCCGCAGCCGTCGTCGGCCACTTCGAGGAGTGCGTTCCCTTCCACCGAACGGCGCGTCCGGATGGTGATCACGCCGACGCGCCGTGACGCCGTGATTGCCTGCTCTGCATTGGTGAGCAAGTTGATCACCACTTGCTGCAGATGGAAGGGATCGATCCGCGAGTCGGGCAGCGCGGGATCGAGATCAGTCACGATCCGGATGGCCGCGCGCCCCGTCGGATACTCGGTCAGCTCGACGCTCGACCGCGCGACGTCGTTCAGGTTGGCGAGCTGCCGCCGCGACGGGTCGTTCCGCGCCTGTCCGAGCAGCTCTCCCACGATCCGCTGGCAGCGCCGCGCGTGGGTGACGATGTGGCCGACCTTCACCTGTTGCGCTGCCGAGAGCTCCTCGCCAAGCAGCAGCTCGGCGAAACCGAGGACGGCGTGGAGCGGGTTGTTGAGCTCGTGCGCAACGCTGGCGACCTGCTCGCCGAGCAGCGAGAGCGTGCCGCCGGTCGATCGTGGCTCGTGGGCCATACCGTGGAGCCATTCGGCGCGCGGACGGGGAGAGCTGTCGTCGGAGCGGAGCGGTCGCCAACGCGCGGCTCGATCGGGAACTTCTTTCCGATCGGCAGGCGGTCAATGGCCCGGCAGCAGACGCGGCAGGTTGCTTCCCACGATTCGCGCGTCGATGTCGGTCGCGAGGATGCGCCCGCATATCTCGTCGAGCAGCTGCCCCTCGACGCGCACGTCGGAGCCGACGGTGATCCAGCGCACCGGGAGGTCAGCGGCCAGATCGACCTCCTTGCGCGTCATCGGCGCGAAGAGCGCGATCTCGATCTCACCGTCTTCTTTGGCAATGACGTCGACGTAGCACTGCTCCCGCATCACCTTGCCACCGATCACCTCTTCGATCGGATCGGTCTGGATCTTCCCCGCAGCGGCATCGATCGCGATCTTGGTGCCGGTGAAGTGCAAGGTGACGATCTCGCGGCACACGGCGACGATCGCGTCGCGATCCGCACCGGCGATGGTCACGTTTTTCCACGACAGGTCGGGCGCCTGCACGCAGGCGGCCATCGCCAGCAGCACCGTAGCCGAGCCCATCGCCCAGCGTCGTCGCGTCGATCGTCGCTGCATCACGGCGCTCCGTAGCCTCCGCCACCCGGGGTTCGCACGCCGACGCGATCGCCCGGACCAAGATCGGTGACGAACTTCGCCGGCATCGGCTCGCGGCGGCCGCGTCGCACCACCCAGCTCGAACCGCAACGGCCCGCGGCGCCGCCGGCCGTGCCCGGCGGACCGCGCACCCGGCGCTCCGAAAGCAAGGCGACTCGCGCCGCCACCGCGACCTCGATCTCGCGTTCGATGCCATCGCCACCGCGCTGCCGGCCGGCGCCGCCGCTGCCGCGTGCGATCGTCTGGCGCGTGACGCGCAGTGGATAGGCCAGCTCGAGCGCCTCGATCGGCGTGTTGAGCGTGTTCGTCATGTGCACTTGGATGCCCGACGCGCCCGCGCAGTGCGGCCCGCCGCCGGCACCACCGCCGATCGTCTCGTAGTAGGCGAAGCGCGGCTGCTCGCCACCAAGGGTGAGGTTGTTCATCGTCCCTTGCGAGGCCGCGGGGATCCGCTCGGGACACGCCTTCGACAGCGCCGCCAACAGCACGTCAACCAGCCGTTGCGAGGTCTCGACGTTGCCGGCCGACACCGCGGCACCGCGGCGCGGATGGAGCAGCGATCCCGCCGGAATCCGCAGCTCGAGCGGCCGCCCCATCCCTTCGTTGGGCGCCAGCTCGCCCGCCGCAAGACACTGGAAGACGTAGAGCGTCGCGGAGAGGGTGATCGCGGGATTCGCGTTCAGCGAGCCGGCCACCTGCGGCGCGCTGCCCGTGAAGTCGATGAGCGCCGTGCGTCCGCGCAACGTGACGGCGACGCGAATCGGCAGGTCGCTGCCCCCCATCCCGTCGTCGTCAAGGAAGTCTTCCGCGCGAAAGGTCCCGCGCGGCAGGGTGGCGAGCCGCTCGGCCATCACCCGCTCGCCGTGGGCGAGGATCCGCTCGGCGGCATCGGCCAGCTCCGCGGCGCCGCAGCGCGCGGCCAGCTCCTCGAGCCGAGCGACGCCGCGCCGATTGGCCGCCAGTTGTGCGAGCAGGTCGGCGCGCCGCTCGTCGGGCGTTCGCACGTTCGCGAGCACCATCCGCGTCGTATCGCGCTCGAGCGTTGCACCGCGTGCGATCACCACCGGCGGGATGACGAGCCCCTCGCCGAAGAGGTCGCGCGCCGGCGCCATCGAGCCCGGCTCGGCACCGCCGATGTCGGAATGGTGGGCGCGCGTCGCGACGAAGAGGTCCGGGCGCGCAGGCGGCGGCGATGACGCTCGGCCGCCGAGAAAAATCCCGGTGACGAGCGTCAGATCGGGAAGGTGAGTGCCACCGCGGTCGGGGTCGTTGAGCAACACCGATTCGCCCGGTTGAAAGCAGTGCTCGGCCATCGCCGCGCGCACCGAAAGCGGCGCCGAACCGAGGTGCACCGGGATGTGCGCGGCCTGTGCGAAGAGCTCGCCGTTGGCGGAAAAGAGCGCACAAGAGAAGTCGCGGCGTTCCTTGATATTGGGCGAGACCGCGCTGCGCTGCAGCACGACGCCCATCTCCTCCGCGATCGACGCGAAGAGCGCGCGAAAGACCTCGAGATCGAGGCCGAACCGTCCGCCGGCGGGCGGCGCCGGCCGGTGCGCGCGGCGCTTCGTCACAGGGTCACGGCGTCACAGGGCCACGGCGACGTCAGATCTCGACGTAGAGCGTCGAGCCCTCGACGGCCGTCGGATAGCTCCCGACACCGACCGCCGGGTTGCGGATCGACTTGCCGGTCGTGCAGTCGAACTGCCAGCCGTGCCAAGGGCAGGTCACGGTGGTCCCCATCAAGAGTCCGTCGCCGAGCGGTCCGCCGCGATGCGGACAGGTGTTGTCGATCGCGACGAACTTGCCGTCGATCTGGAAGAGCGCAAGCTGCTTGCCTGCCACCTCCATCGAGGTGCCCTTGCCGGTCGGGATCTCGGAGACATCGGCCACCACGTGTCGGGTCGGCATGGAAGGCGGTCACCCTTTCGGTGCTGAGGGATCGGTCCCACGAAGAAGCTGCAACACGATTGGAAAAAACGCGCGACGACGTGCGAACGGGCGAGAGGTCTAGCATTCGAGGCGGTGCGCGAACAGGCGGCGCAGGGCGCGTACCACGGCGCGCGGGCCGTCGCCGTCGATCTGCTCCCGTGCGACCTGTCGCGCGGCGGCACTCGCGCCGGGTGCGGCGAGCGAGTAGCCGGCGCCGGCCAGCATCTCGACGTCGTTCTCTGCGTCGCCGACGGTGACGATCGCCGCGGGCTCGATCGCGTGCTGCGAGGCAACGGCAAGAATCGCGGTCCACTTGTCGGCGTCGTGTGCGAGGAGCTCGGCACGGTGGCCGTCGACCGCCATCTCGCGTTGGACGAAGCCGCGCAACGCGCCACTCTGCTCGGCCACCAGCTCGCGCACCCACCGATCGAGCGCTGCCGGCTCGCCGTGCGTCACGATGCGCAGCACCCGCTCGGACCCGTCGGAGCCTGTCGAATCGACCACCAGGGGCGGCGAACACTCCGTGAGGTGACCGGCGGCGTAGCGCGTGTACCACGCCACGAAGCCGGTCGGATCGGGAGCTCCGCGCTCGACCAGGATCTCGCGCAGCCCCTGCTGAACATCCGTGAAGACGACGGGCGCGCAACCGTGGTCACGAAGGCGATCGATGACGTGCTGCGCGATCGTCGGGGCGAGCGGACGCAGCGTGAGTGGCGCGGCGCTCTCGATATCAGCGACCATGGCGCCGTTGTGGACGACGCAGCTCCCGCGGAGACCGGCCCGGCGCAGATGCGGGAGCGCGCTGGCGAGCCGCCGCCCGGTTGCCGCGACCAGCCGCATGCCGCCCGCCGCCAGCTCGCGGAGGAAGGCTGCGCTCTCGGGGGAGAGGGTGCCATCGCTCTCGAGCAACGTGCCGTCGAGGTCGAAGGCGAGCAGGCGGTAGCGCGGCGTCCCCGATGCGAGGCGTGGCTCGACCATCGGCGCGAGCCTAGCATGGCTCGGCATTGGAGCTCACGATGACCTACCGCGCTTGGACGCTCGCCGCCGTTTCGTTGCTCTGCCTGCCGTGGCCCGCCGCACCGATGGCCGCCGTGCCGGCCAACCGCGCACTGGACTGGATCGCGGTGCGGCCCATTCGCAACGAGGCGGAGGTGCAGCGGCTCACGCGGCAAGTGGATGTGCGCGGTCACTATCAGGATCTCGCGCTGGTGCTCGGCGACGCGACCGACCTCGCCGCGCTGCAGGCGACCTATCCGAAGACGAGTGTGATCGGTGGCTTCGCTTCCGATGAACGGCTCTACGCCGTGACACTGGTGCCGGGTGAGCAGCTCGCGCCGCTGCCCGGCTTGCGCGTGCTCGAGCAGAGCCCGACGCAGGCGATCGTCGGGCTGCCGGCGTCGGCGCGGATCGATCCGCACGACTTCGTGGTGAATCGATCGCGCGAGCCGTTCCACGACGGCGTGATCATCGTGCCGACCCGCCGGATGAGCCCGGCCCGCAGCTCGCCTCGCAAGGCGCCGCGTCTGGCGTTGGCGCCGCCGGTCGCCGATCCCCGCGTGACGGCCATCGTCAACAGCGTGAGGCGCGCCAATCTCGAGACCGATGTCGACCACTTCTCGAACACCTACAGCACGCGCCGCTCGGACCAGCCCGATGGAGTGAACGCGCAGAATGACCTGAAGGCGCGCTACGAGGCGCTCGGCCTCACGACGATCCTCTACGACTTCGACAGCAACGCCGATGACGTGATCGCCGACCTGCCGGGGCTGCTCGAGCCCGACAAGGTGGTGATCGTCGGCGCGCACTACGACTCGATCAACGGCGCCAGCGCGGCGTCGCGGGCACCCGGCGCCGACGACAATGGCTCCGGCACGGCGGCGGTCCTGGAGCTGGCGCGCGTCTTCGCGACGTCCGGCCAACCGTTCCGCTACACGCTCCGCTTCTGCAGCTTCGCCTCGGAGGAGTTCGGGTTGCTCGGTTCGGATGCCTACTCGGCTTCACTGGCGGCCGCCGGCACGCAGGTCGTCGCCATGCTCAACACCGACATGAACTCCTACCGCCTGGCGAGTGACGCGCTCGACCTCGACTTCGTGACCAATGACACGACCGGCTGGCTCACCGACGATCTCACCCTGGTCTCGCAGCTCTACGTGCCGACGCTCCCGGTCGTGAAGGGGCAGCTCTTCGGTGGCACCAGTGATCACAAGAGCTTCTATTACGACGGCTTCCCGGCGGTCTTCTACTTCGAGGACATCGACCACTACAGCCCCTACATCCACAGCGCGAACGACACCTACGGCAGCAGCGCCAACGACTTCCAGCTCGCCGAGCTGATCGTGCAGTCGGTCGCGGCGGGGCTCGCGACCTATGCCGAGCCGGCCGACCTCACACTCGACCACGCGCCGCTCGCCGACACGGACGACTCGTGGAACCCCTACGCCATGCTGACGACGGTGACTTCCCACATCGCGACCACGCCGGTCGCCTGCGAGCTCCACTACGACGTCGGCGCCGGCGAAACGGCGGTGTCGATGTTCCAGACCGGAACGACCGACGAGTTCCTCGCCGAGATCCCGGCGCAACCCGTGAGCACCGTGGTGAGCTACTGGCTGATCGCGACCGACTCGGCGGGCTACACCGAACGGCTGCCGACGACGGGAGGCTTCACCTTCCAGATCGGCGCCAAGCAGCGCTTCTACTTCGACGACTTCGAAGGCAGCTCGACCTGGACCAACGGCGGCAACAACAACGACTGGCAGCTCGGCACGCCGGCGGGCAAGAGCAACGATCCAGCGGCTGCCTACTCTGGAAGCAAGTGCTGGGGCAATGACCTCGGCGGCAGCGGCTTCAATGGGGACTATCGCGCCAACGCCAACTGCTTCATCCTCTCGCCGGTCATCAACACGCTCGGCCGTACCCACTGCCACCTGCGCTACGCCCGTTGGCTCGCCGTCGAGGACGGCACCTACGACCACGCCGAGATCCGGGTGAACAGCATCCTCCAGTGGACCAACCCGGTCGGCGGCGGCTCGGACCATCTGATCGACAGCAACTGGGTCGTGCACGACGTCGACGTCGCGGCGACGGCGGACAACAAGGCCGTGGTGCAGGTCCGGATCAAGATGGTGAGTGACGGTGGCCTCGAGCTCGGCGGCTGGAACGTCGATGACGTCGAGCTCTACAGCCTGGTGGCCGGCACTGAGCCCGCGTTTTGGCGCGACGTCGGCGCGATCTCGCTCGCGGCGGGCGGGACGTCGCAGCTCACGCTGAACCTCGGCGCGAGCTTCGCCGGCCGCTCCTATGTGGTCCTCGCCGGCGTGTCGGGGACGAGCCCCGGCTTCAAGCTCGGCAAGACGCATGTCGACCTCAACTTCGACGCGATCACCGAGCTCGGGCTCGAGCTGCTGCCCTATCTGCCCGGGTTCCTCGGCCAGCTCGACAGCGCGGGGCGGGCGACCGCGACGCTCGAGCTCGAGCCCGGCATCGATCCGGCCTACATCGGCGCCACTTTGAACCTGGTCGGCGTGACGCTCGGCCCTTCGGACACGGCGACGCCGCCGATCGCGATCGAGCTCGCGCAATAGCAACCACGCACACTCTTCGACGCTCCATCACTGCGAGGTGGATGACGTTGACGCTCATGGGGTCACGGAAGAGCTTGGCCGCGATAGCTTCCGCCGCCCCATGAGCGCACCCGCGAACGAGGAGCTGCTGGCGGGAGGTCACTCCTCCCCGATGTTGCAGCAGTACTTCGGGGTGAAGCGGCAGTACCCCGACGCCCTCCTCTTCTTCCGAATGGGCGATTTCTTCGAGCTCTTCTTCGAGGACGCCAAGGTCGCGTCGCGAGTGCTCGGGATCGCGCTCACGTCGCGCAGCAAGGAGCAGGAGATCCCGATGGCCGGGGTCCCGGTGCGCAATGTGGACGCCTACCTCAGTCGGCTGATCCAGGCGGGCCACACCGTCGTCGTGTGCGATCAGGTCGAGGATCCCAAGCTCGCGAAAGGACTGGTCGAACGGGCCGTCACGCGCATCGTGACGGCGGGGACGATCCTCGAGGACGCGCTGCTCGAGAGCGGGCGACACAACTATCTGGCGGCGCTCACGCTCGACGCCGCTGCCACGGCCGCGGCGCCGCCGCAGGTCGCGCTCGCCTGGCTCGACCTCTCGACCGGCCATTTCGAGGCGGCGACCTTCGCCGCCGAGCGGTTGCGCGACGAGCTCCACGCGCTGGCGCCCGCCGAGCTGCTGCTGCCGATCGCGTTCAAGGAGGCGCTGCAGCAAGACGTGCTGACGGTGCCGCTCCAGCAACTGCGCGAGCTGGCGACTCCCGGCAGCGGCGGCCCGGCCATCACCTGGCGCCCGGAGCACGACTTCGCGCGCGATCTCGCCTGGCGCTCACTTTGCGAACAGCTCGAGGTCGCCGATCTTGGCGGGTTCGGCATCGAACCGGGCGACCCGATCATCGCCCCGGCGGCGGCCGTGCTCGCCTACGCGCGCGAGACACAGCGCGGCGCGGTCGACCACATCGCGCGCCTGCGCAAACGGGTCGCGGGCGGCGCGATGCAACTCGATCGCGCTGCGGTGCAGGCGCTCGAGCTCTTCGAGACGACGCGCGAGCGGCGGCGCGACGGCTCGCTGCTTGCCGTGGTCGATCGGACGCGCACGGCGGCGGGTGCGCGACTGCTGCGCGACTGGCTCTTGGCGCCGCTCACCGACGTGACGGCGATCGAGGCGCGCCTGGAAGCCGTCGCCGAGTTGCATGACGTCGACCCGACGCGCGCCGCGTTGCACCGCGAGCTGGAAGGGGTCTTCGATCTCGAGCGGATCGTCGCGCGGCTCGCCGCACTGCGCGGGAGCCCGCGTGATCTGGCGCAGCTTCGCGACACGCTGCGCCACCTCCCGGCGCTGCGATCGACCATCGAAGGCTGCGCGAGCACCACCCTGCGCGCACTGCACGGCCGGCTGGTCTCGCCCGCCGGTTTGCTCGAGCTGCTGGAACGGGCGATCGACACGGCGCCTCCGCTCGCGACCCGCGAAGGCGGCTTCATCCGCGCCGGCTTCCACGCCGAGCTCGACGAGCTCCGGAAGCTCCGCTTCGACGTGCAGGCGATCCTCGCCGACCTGCAGCGGCGCGAGGTGGAGCGCAGCGGGATCCCGACGCTGAAGGTCGGCTACAACTCGGTCTTCGGCTACTACCTCGAGATCACCCACGCCCAGCGCGAGCGCGTCCCGGCCGACTATATCCGCAAGCAGACGCTGAAGAACGCCGAGCGCTACATCACGCCGGAGCTCAAGGAGCTCGAAACCCGCATCCTGTCCGCTGAGGACCGGATGCTGCGCCTGGAAGCGCGTCTTTTCGACGATCTTCGCGACGAGACGCTGGGCTCTCA
>CAYRQC010000267.1:0-2556 GCA_964426265.1 uncultured Phycisphaerales bacterium
AGATCGATCAACCTCAGGCCACACAACTTTCACGGCGAATGGAACTATACAATCGGTCAGCAACACGCTTGATGTGTGTGATACAATATGTATCGTTTATTTATTTCCAACTCCTTAGGTCTCGCCGTCGGCGACGCTACAGAGCGGCGATGTCGCCGATCCCGACGTTGCGCGTCACACCCTGCGCGTCACCTATCGCAGCGCCGATCAGATCGATCCCGAAAGCCTGGGCGACGGCGACCTCGTCGTGACCGCAGCGGACGGCACCGAGCTTTCCGTGAAGCTGGTCCGCGGAAACGAGCCGGCGTGGCGCAGCTACCGCGAAGCCGGCTTCCATCGATTTCCCGAGCCGGAGTCGATCGAGGAGCGCAGCAAAGGGAAGTCAGTCGTCGTCACCTACCAAGTCGAGCCGCCCACTGGCCAATGGCGCGAGAGCGATCGCGGGACCTACACACTCGAGCTGCCGGCGTACCAGGCGGCCGACGCGAGTGGCAACTACGCAGCGGCGACGCGGCTCGGCGAGTTTCGCGTGCTGGTGGCAGGGAAGCGGTGAGCAGCGCGACTCAGTGACGGGTCACCTGCGCCCGAAGCTCGATTCGACCGGTGCGACCAGACAGGTCGAGGACGTCGCCGGCGATGATCGCGATCGGCTCGCCGTCCACCGTCGCGGTCGTCGGCACAAAGCCACTCGGAAGCCGCAATCGCAACAGCACTCTTCGTGGCGCGATCGATGGCAGATCGACCATCGCGATCACTCGGCTGGCGGCCAGCTCGCTGTGGATCGTGAAGCCGACCGGGCCGAAAACGGTCGGCGCGTTCGCGAGCTCGATCGACTGCCCATCGGCAAGCCAGCGGTGCGGCGTCGCGAACGCGAGCTGCAGCGTGTCGGCGCGCCCGTCGTCGTCCTGGTCGACCTCGTGCACGAGCATTCCCCGCAGCATCTCGAGGAAGAAGGCATTCGCCGTGCAGTTGGGCGGCAGGTACATCGGCCGGCCGCGTGGGTCGAGTGCGACCAGGCTCGAGCCCTCGCCACCGATGCAGGTGTCGCGCGTCATGCCTTGCGCGAGCTTGCCGTAGAAGGCGACGTTGACGGCGTCGGGCTCGTCGAGCGTGAGCAGCGTGTCGATCCGCCGCAGGGTGTAGAGATCGTCGATTCCCTTCTCGTTGGCGAAGAGGCCGGAGTGCTGGTCAAAGCGGACCATCCCCATGCAGAGGCCGCCGTGCTGCGCTTGGTAGTCGACCATCCAGCGGGGGTGTGGGTCGCCCGGCGGGAAGACGCCGGACGCGTAGGCGAAGGGGGCGATCAGGTTCCAGTAGGCACCCGTCATCGTGTCGGTGAGGGCGTCGTAGGGGGCTTCGGCACCGAAGAGTGCCATCGGGACGAAGGGAGGTGTGACGTCGCGACGCTCGCTCGCGGCGACGGCGGCGAGGATCGCGGCGCGCAGCGCGCGTGCGGCGGCGTGGTACTTCGCGGCGGCAGCGAGCTCGGCGACCGACTCATCCGTACGCTCGTGTCCCAAGTCCTCCAGAACCAAGGCCAGATCGCGCAGCCCGCGCCAGAAACTCGCGTTGATGCAAAGGTTGTCGACCGGTGTCGCGATGTCGCCGCAATAGCTCTGCTTGGGCAGCAGCCCGCTCTTCGGGTCGAGCTGTGCGAGCAGTGCGTCGATCTCGGGCTGGACCAGGGCGACGCGTGACCGTGTCTGCTGCATCGCCCGCGCGAGCTCGAACGCGTCGCGCAGCAGGATCGCCTTGTAGGCGACGTCCGATGCCTCGATGCCACCCTGGAGCGGGCGGGCGATCAGCGGATTGACCAGTCGATTGGCGCCGGGCACGCCGTAGTGGAGCAGTGCGCGCACGGCATCGCCGTTCTCCGCCTCGAACGTGCGGTGATACGAGTTGAGCGCCGAGTAGAGCAGCGTGTCGCCCTCCGCCAGCATCGAGGTGCCGACGACCAGCGCTCGCCAGGCGCAGTTCACACGCGGCTCCGGTGTCACCAGCCGAAGCCCGCCATCGAGCAGCGCGCTCCATCGTGCGATGCAGTCGCACCGCTCGGCGTCGTAGAGCGCGGGCGAGAGCGGGTCGCCGAACCAGGAGTGGTCCTCCGTGCTGCTCGACGGCGCTGACGTGTGGATTTGCAATTCGGCTGTCTTTCCCGGTGCGAGCGTGAAGGCCTGCGCGAAATCACTCCGCGCAACGACACGCACGGGCCGCTCGCCGACGGCCGTGAAGCGCACGAAGACGAGCGCGTCGTCGTGCTGCTGCTCGTCGTGGTGCTGCTCCTTGGGCACCGCAACGAACGCCTCTTGCTCCACGCGTGCGCCCGTCGCCACCTCATCGGTGAGCTGCACGATCGGCAGCCAGCCGTCGACGAAACGCGGGCCGTCGAGCCGCGCCGGCGCGCCACCGAAGCGCCGCCAGCCATGGTCGGCGTCGAGCTGCTCCGTGAACGGAGCGCCGACCTCCGCCGACACCCAGAACTCGACCGGCCGCCGATCGAAATCAACCCAGTATTCGTGATGGGCGTGAAGGTTGACCCCGCGGCCGTCGCTCGCG
>CAYRQC010000268.1:0-3011 GCA_964426265.1 uncultured Phycisphaerales bacterium
GAGTGGTCGCACCGAGGGCGCGGGCAAGGGGTTGCGCTGTGTGCTGGTCGATGGTGGCGATGCGATCGAGGCGCGGCGTGCGCTCGCGCGAGCGGAGGCAGTCGTCGCTGGTGTCGTCACAGCGCGCGATCTGGTCAACGCTCCCGCAAACGAGGTTGGGCCGGCCGAGCTGGCCGCTGCCGCGACGGCGGTCGCGCGCCGGCACGGCTTCGAGGTCGAGGTGGTGGACGGCGAGGACGTCGCGCGCCGCGGCTTCCGGATGGTCGCGACGGTCGGGCGGGCAAGCGCGCGGCCCGCGACGGTGACGATCATCCGACGCTCCGCGGGTCGTGCACTCGGCGGCTCGCCACCGGAGCTTGCGTTGATCGGCAAGGGCGTCGTCTTCGACAGCGGCGGGCTCGACCTCAAGCCCTCGGATGCGATGCTGCTGATGAAGAAGGACATGGCGGGCGCGGCGACGGTGATCGGCGCCCTCGAGACGCTCGGGCGGCTCGGCAGCGAGCTGCCGCTGCTCGCCGTGCTGCCGTCGGCGGAGAACATGGTCGGCCCCGACTCCTATCGGCCCGGCGATGTGCTCACCGCGTTCGACGGGACGACGGTCGAGATCGGCAACACCGACGCGGAAGGGCGGTTGCTGCTCGCCGACGCCATCGGATTTGCGCGCGAGCAGAAGGCGCGCCGCCTCGTCGACTTCGCCACGCTCACCGGCGCCGCGCGCATCGCCCTCGGTCCCGAGCTGCCGGCGCTCTTTTGCAACGACGAGGAGCTGGCCGCGCAGGTGGAGCGCGCCGCACGGGAAGGTGACGAGCGGGTCTGGCGGATGCCCCTCGTCGACGAGTACGACCGCCAGCTCGACTCGCCGATCGCCGACGTGAACCACGTCTCGCACGACAAGCGATCGGGCGCGATCACGGCGGCGCTCTTCCTGCGTCGCTTCGTCGGCGGGCTGCCGTGGGCGCACGTCGACTTCTACGGCTGGGAGGACGCCGGCAAGCCCGAATCACCCAAAGGAGCGAACGGGATGGGAGTTCGCACCATCGTGCGACTGGTCGAGGCGCTCAGCGGCGCCGGAGGATGAGCAGCGTGTCGAGCTGCCGGTCGTCGAGGTCGCGCGGCCGCGTCCAGTCGTAGCAGAAGTCGTAGGTCGCGACGTGCTCGAGCATCGGCACCGAGTGCAGCAATCGGCGCGCCTGTCTGGCGTCGTAGGTGCGGAACCACCAGCTGCTCTCGGTGTGGCGCAGCTTGACGCCGTCCTTCACGATCAGGCGCGAACGCACCTTCTCCCGTCGCTTCGCCTGTTCCGGCGGCCAGCTATGGATGTTGCAGACGACCTCGACGCCGTCGCGGTGGCCGACCCAACGTTCGTGTTGGGCGAACGGCCAGTCGTACGTCGTGAGATGAAAGCCGAGGAGGTAGATGCCGCCCGGCAACAACGCGTCGGCGACGCATTGGAGGTGGGAGCGCGCCGACCTCTCGTCGAGCAGGTACTTGAACGTCGAGACGAGACAATGAGCCAGCTCGAACCGTTCGCGGAAGTGGAACGACTCCATGCGTGCGGTGCGCAGGTCGGCCACCTGTTTCGCGCGCGCCAGCCGCTGTCCCGCGAAGTCGAGCATCGGCCGGCTGAGATCGAAGCCGGTCGGCCGCCAGCCGCGCCGCGCCATCTCTTCGAGCAGCCGCCCGCTGCCACACGCCGGCTCGAGCACACGGCGCGGCGACCGGCGGCGCACGACGCGACCGAATCGCTCGAAGGCAGTCTCGAGGAAGTCGCCTTCCTTCCGGGTGTCTTCCTCGAAGACGACGTCGTACCAGAGCGGCGTTTCGTACCAGTCGAGCGTCTCGTACTTCGGCATGGGGCGGGGGAGGTTAGCGGTCACACCGCGAAGTACTTCGCCTGCGGGTGATGGACGATGAGCGCGGAGGTCGACTGCTCGGGATCGAGCTGGTACTCCTCGCTCAAGGTCACTCCGATCCGGTGGGCGCCGAGCAGCCGGTTCAGCACGCCTTGCATCGCGAGATCGGGGCAGGCCGGATAGCCGAAGCTGTAGCGCGAGCCCCGATAGCCCTGCTGCAGCAGCCGGCTGATCTCGCGCGCGTCATCGCCGGCGATCCCGAGGTCGGAGCGGATCTGGCGATGCACGTACTCGGCGAGCGCCTCCGCCGCCTCGACGGAGAGCCCGTGGAGGTAGAGGTAGTCGCGGTAGCGGTTGGCGCGGAACCACGTTCGCGCGATGTCGCTGGCCCGCTGGCCGACGGTGACGAGCTGCAGGCCGATCACGTCCATCTGGCCCGAGTCAACTGGCCGGAAGAAGTCGGCGATGCAGCGGCGCGCCCCCTTCATCTGGCGCGGGAAGTAGATGCGCGCGATCTCGCGGGTTGCCGTCTCGTCGTAGAGGACGACCGTCTCGCCGACGCTCTGGCACGGAAAGAGGCCGTAGATCGCCTTGGGCTGCAGGATCTCCTCGACCGCACAGCGTTTCAGCAGCTCGAGGTAGGCGGGGCGCGCGTGCTCGGCGACCATGGCACGCCACTGTGCATCGCTCTTGGTACCGCGCCGGAATCCCCACTGGAACTGGAAGAGCAGGCGCTCGTTGATGAACGGGACGATCGACTGCAGCGGGATCGGGTCGATCACGCGGGTGCCGAAGAAGGGGACGTCCGGGACGGCGACGCGGTCGACCGCCGCCGCGGCGACGTGTTCCTCGTCGTGCTGCACCGGTCGTTCGCGGATCGAGAAGGTGCGCGGCAGCTCCTGCGGCGCGAGGTCGGCGGCGGTCGCTTCGACGGCGTCGCTCGCCTCGCGGGTCGCGTCGACGTCGGCCGCCGGCACGGACGTCGTTGCCGCGAGCGTGGTTCCGCCCGCGACCGCCGCCGGCGCGCGCGCCGCCGAGCAGATCTTCGCCACCACGTCGAGCCCCTCGAACGCGTCGCGCGCGTAGGAGAGCGGCCCGTGGTAGATCGCGCGCAGATCCTTCTCGACGTAGGTGCGCGTCAACGCGGCGCCGCCGAGC
>CAYRQC010000269.1:0-2608 GCA_964426265.1 uncultured Phycisphaerales bacterium
TGCAGTTCCATCCGACGACGCTCTACGTCGCCGGGAGTTCGCGATTGCTGATCTCCGAGGCGGCACGGGGAGAGGGCGGGATTCTCCGCGACGCCAACGGCTGCGCGTTCATGGGCACTCAGCACCCACAGGGGGAACTCGCACCGCGTGACCTGCTGAGCCGGGCGGTTCTCGACCAGATGGTGCGGACGCGCCATCCGAACGTCTATCTCGACATGCGTCACCTGCCGCCCGCGTTCGTCCGGCAGCGGTTTCCGAGGATCCATCGCGTCTGCCTCACGTTCGGACTCGACATCACGCGCGATCTCATCCCGGTGACACCGGCTGCCCACTACATGATCGGCGGCGCTGCCGTCGATGCCGTCGGGCACACGTCGATCCAGCAGCTCCTCGCAGTCGGGGAGGTCGCGTGCAGCGGCCTCCACGGTGCGAATCGACTGGCTTCCAACTCGCTGCTCGAGGGGCTCGTGCTTGGCGACGGGGCAGGACGAATCGCCGCGGCGGAGTCGCGGATGCCCGTGGCGGCGCGCGACGACTCGCCCGAAGGACGGGAGCCGTCGCGTGAGGAGGATCGCGACTTCAGCTCGAGTGACCTCGTGAACTCGATGAAGGCGCTCATGTGGCGCCGGGTCGGAATCGTGCGCAATGGGCTCGATCTCGCCGATGCCGATCGGCGTCTCGAGACCTGGCAACAGGGAGCCGATCGCGTCGCGCGCGCCCAGCCGCGGGACTACGAGCTGCTCAACCAGCTGACGGTCGCTCGCCTGATCACGCGTGCCGCGCGCGAGCGCGCGGAGAGTCGCGGCACCCACTTTCGGACCGATTTTCCAGCGCGCGACGACGCACGCTGGCGCGCGGATCTGCTGCTGCAGCGAACCGCGGACGGCGACCTCGAGATCACCCGCGATCCGATCGCGAGCGGCCAAGTGTCGCCGGAGCCGACCGTTCCCGAGGGAGGGGAGTGATGGCGTCGAGCCGTTCGGGCGACGACGACCATGGCGATGACGACCACCCGCCGATCGTGCGGTCATCGCGCTCGCGGCTGGCGCCGGTGCAATCGATCGAGAAGGCGATCCTCGCGCATGTGACGTTGGCGAGCGACCCGATCGATCCATCGGATGCTCTCGCCGAGATGCGCGCGCTCATCCAGTCAGCAGGGGCGGAGGTCGTCGGGGAGCTGCATCAGCATCGCCGTCACTTCGACCGGGCGACGTGTCTCGGGGCGGGCCGCGTCGATGACCTGCGCGACCTGATGGAGCGAGGAGACGCGAACTTCGTCGTATTCGGTTGCGATCTCTCGCCGGCGCAAGGCGTGAATCTCGAGAAGCGGCTCGGAGCGCGAGTCATCGACCGCTCGCAGCTCATCATGGACCTCTTCGCGGTACGCGCCCGCACCCATCAGGCGAGGCTGCAAGTCGAGCTGGCGCAGCTCGAGTATTCCCTGCCGCGGCTGAAGCGGCTCTGGACCCATCTCGACCGCTACAAGGGCGGAATCGGGATGCGAGGACCCGGCGAGACGCAGCTCGAGCTCGACCGTCGCGAGATCGAGAAGAAGATCTCGGAACGCCGCGCGAAGATCCGTGGGATCGAGCGGGCGCACGCCGTGCGCCGCCGTGGTCGCGCCGGTCGCTTCACGGTGGGGTTGATCGGCTACACGAATGCCGGGAAGTCAACTCTCTTCAACGCCCTCACCAAGGCCGATGTCGTGGCGGAGGACCGTCTGTTCACGACACTCGACACCAAGACGAGCACATGGCGTGTTGCTTCGGGTTGCTCGGTGCTGCTCTCGGATACAGTAGGGTTCGTACGCAATCTCCCGCACCATCTCATTGCATCGTTCCATGCGACACTCGACGAGGCGATCGAGGCGGATCTCCTGCTGCATGTCGTCGACGGTTCGCGGCCGGACGCTCACCTGCTGCTCGCCGCGGTGACTGGAGTTCTCGCCGAGATCGGCGCCGCGGAGCGCCCACAACAGCTGGTCGTGAACAAGGTCGACGCCATCGAGGATCGCTCACTGCTCGCGCGATTCGGGTCGAGTGCAATCCACGTCTCGGCGAAGTCGGAAGAGGGGCTCGATGAGCTACGCCGCCGTGTTGCCGCGGCGGCGCGTGCCGCCGACGAGACCCTGCTCCTCGAGATCCCGCACTCGGAAGGGGCCTTGCTGGCGGCCGTGAGGGCTCACGGTGAGGTCCTCGAACTGAGGTTCGAGACCGACGGAGTCGTGGTGTCGGCGCGGGTCCCGAAACCCCTGGCCGGACGTGTGCGTCGTTTCATCGTCAACCGCGACCAATGAAGCAACTCGAAACATAGGGGATTGGTCCTCCGCGTGTCCAAGACGGTGGGCGATTCGATCGATCTTCGAGGCGAAGGAATCGGAGATTGCCAATCGGCCAGCGCCTCTCCGAGATGGCGGACGTCAAGAAATTGAGGCGTGCCGTGTACGTGATCTCAGTGTCACGCATCAATCGTGTCCTTCCGGCAAGCATGTCTGACTCGCGCCGCCGGCCTCCGTAGCCTCGGTCGCTCCTCGCAACCGCACACAGGAGCCGCCGCCGATGTCGCCACGACTCGCGTCCACGCCGCCGCCCGATCTCGACCAAGCCCG
>CAYRQC010000270.1:0-2674 GCA_964426265.1 uncultured Phycisphaerales bacterium
GGGATACCGGATCGCGGCTCGGCGGCGTTCGAGCGTCGAGGTCGGTCATCGCCTTCGGAAGCGCCCTTCGCACCTGGAGTCGTCGGACCGACTCATCGCTTGGCTAGCGCCGCGTCATGTAGAGCGGGCTCGACCAGGCGATCTCGCCGTCGGCTTGGACGATGCGGGCGTAGTACCAGCTCGTGCCGGGCGGGAGCGCGTCGTCGCTCCACTCTTGCATGATCTCGCGCGTGCCGAGCGTGTGGCCGAGGTCGATCGGCGCGTCGAACGACTCCTTCGCGCTGATTCGCCAGGGGCCGAGCGGCGAATCGCCGCCGAGCGGCGCGGCGCAAAGCTCGCCGAGCGCAACCTCGGCGGAGAACGCGCCGGCGGGCGGATCGCCGTCATTCGGCGCGCCTTCGGCGGCGACCGGCCGCGCCGTAATCCGCAACCGTGCGCCGCGCGGGCCGGTGAGACGCAGGCGCGAGTGGCTCGGCTCGTAGAAGCCGGCGTAGCTCTTCTTCCAGAGCCAGGTGGCGACACTGTCCTTCGCCTGCTCCTTCACGCGCCACTGCGGGCGATCGGGTCCAAGGTCATCGCGGGCGAAGACGGGGAGCTCGAACCACGGTTTGAGCGTCGCTGCGCCGTCGGGAGAGGTGATCGCGAGGCGCCAGTCGACGGCGCGCTCGCTCGTGGGCGGCGTGAGCTCGAGCTGCAAGGTGATCTCGGTTCGCCGTGCCGCATCGGCGGCGGGATCGGCTCCGGGAGCGATCGCGGGACGGCCGACGACACGCCACGGCTCACCGTTGCGGAAGACCAGCAGCTCACAGAGCTCCGTCGTCCCGATGGCGTGCAGGCTCACCTTCGGAGCGCCGGCGGCGAGGATCTCTTCCCCCATCAGGTGGCCGTCGATCCGGAAGTCGACCAGCATCCCCTTGGTCGTGGCGCCGTAGGTCCGCCGCGCGCGCAGTGCATCGAAGAGATGGTCGCGATCGAGCGACTCGGCGACCACACAGGCGTAGCTCGTCCCTTCGCCGTGGTCGCTGCTGGCGATGAAGCCGACCTTCAGCCCCTTCTGCAGCGCGTCCTGCGCGAACGAGCCGACCGCGTGCGCTTGATGGCTCTGCTTCCAGCAGCCGTCGAACTCGTAGCTGCCGCGCTGCGCCTGATAGACCTCGAGCAACCGCACCAGGGTCGGCTCGCACTCCGCGAAGTCGGTCTTGCGGGTCGTGTCGGCCGGGTGATGCGGGATGGCCAGCGCCCACTCGGGCTTCAGCAGCGCGTAGAGCCCCGGCAGCGTTGAAGCCGGTTGCCAGGTGTTGGAGATGAAGGGACGCAGTCCTCCCCGCAGGATCACGTTCTGGTGACCGTGCAGGCCGGTCGACCACTCGAAGCCGGCGAGTGCCACGAAGTCCGGGCTCCCCGCCCATTCCACGATCTTGTCGAGCCGCCACCAGCCGAGCGGATCGACGTGACAACTGTGGTCGGTGAGCGCCATGAAGTCGTAGAGGCAGACGTCGCGCCCGAAGCTCCAGCGATCGGCGGCGCCCGGCTCGAAGCCGCGCGTGCAGCGCGAGACGCTCGAGTGGCGGTGCAGATCGCCCCACCAGACGCGGAATTCCTTGCCGCCGGCCGTGATGACGTAGTGCTCGTCGCCATTCACGATCGGGTCGCCGAGGCGCTCGCCGGCGGGATGGAAGTGGGGTGGAGTGAGCTGCTCGAGTCGCGGGACGCTCGCGATCGCGGGAGTCGTCACCGCGTGGGAGATCGCGGCCACGCCGATACCACTCGGTGCGAGCGACCCGGTCACCACGACGCCCTGCCGTCGCATCCTCTGGAAGACGTCATCCGCGATCGGCCGCAGCAGCGTCCCGGTCTCGCATTCGAGGCGGTGATCCTGTTGCCACGCCGCCAGCACGCCGATGGCATCGGGCCCGGACGCACTCGTCGCACAGAGCGCCGGTTCCTCGGCACCGCCGGCACTGTCAGCCAACAGCGTCGGTGGCCCGATGCCTGCGGCATCGATCGTGCTGAAGAGGACCGGAAAGCCCCACCCCTTGCCGCCCGCGCCCTGCCGTGTGAGGAATCGGAAGAGGAGGTGAACGCGTCCATCGGCCGTCGCCACCAGGCGCGGCGTGCCGCCACTGAAGGAGAGCAGCGGCGCGCCGGCGACGACGCCATCCGCGGCGACTGCTCCATCCAGCCCACGCGACTTCGGCAGCGTCACCGTGCCTCCTTGCACGCACGCCACGCGGACCGAACAGCTTGGCGCCACGCGCTTCGCGCCGCCGAGCGCTTCCGCGATCTCCGGCGGCGTCGAACGGCCGCGACCCGAGTCCACAAACCGATCCCACGCCAGCCAGAGCGCGCCGTCGACCGCCGTCACCAACGCGGGATGGACATCGTCGGCCGCCGCGTCAGCGGAGACGTCGAGCTCCGCCGAAAGCTCGCCATTCGCCGGATCGAAGCGCTTCAACGCGATCTCGTAATCGCTGCCGCCGTAGCGGCACCACGCAATCGCGAGCTTGCCACCGACGCTCGCGACCACTGGATCGAGGTCGCTGCCGCGGCCGTTCGCCACCTGGATCGGGGCGCCGAGGCCGTGGTCCGCGAGCGGCGCGAGCAGCACGTCGAAGCTGCCGCGCGCTCCCGCCGCGACCCACGACTCCCACACCGCCCACACCGTGCCATCGGC
>CAYRQC010000271.1:0-5988 GCA_964426265.1 uncultured Phycisphaerales bacterium
CAACGGCGAGAGGTCGGCGAGCCCGAGCCCGAGCTCGAGCCGGTCGCCTGGCATCACCTCCACCGGTACCTCCACCACCGATGGCGGGGGCAGCAGCAGCGCGCGCCGGGTCTCCTCGCCGAACATCACGTGGCGCAGCAGCGGGTGGGTCGTGGCGGTCTCGAGCCCGCGCACCGGAGTCGTCACCTCGCCCTGCGAGCGCAGTGGATCGCAGAGCTTGCAGTAGAGCGCCCGCGGCTGGACGAGCGTGAAGCGACCGCGCAGCGGGCCGCCGACTCCGCGCAGCGTGAGCTGTGCACTACCGTCGTGCACGACGTCGACCCACGTCTCCGAATCATCGGCTCCGGGGTGGCCGATCACCTCGCCATCGACCCACACTTCAACCGGCTGCCGCGATTCCGCGACCACGACTGCGCGGCCGCGCAACAGTGTGGCGGCGGTGGTCTGCTCGGCCGGCGCGGTGGCCGCCGTGCCGGCATCCAGCAGCAACTGCACTGCCGCCGGTGCTGCGGCGAGATACTCGAGCCGCAACCCGCGCGTGTCCGCAGGCGCGACGACCCGCGCGCGATCGCGGCCATCGGCCGCTTCGACGACCAGCGAGCGCAGCTGCAGCCGCGCACCATCCTGACCGACCACACCGCTGGCGACGATGCGCAATCGCGTCGCCTCCGCCGTGGGCGGCAGCGTGAAGTCGAGCTCCTCCCGGGTGGCGTCGAGTGGCGTCGAGCCGAGCGTGCGATCGCCTTCGAAGAGCTCGAGCCTTGGCGGCTCCGCTTCCGATCGGCCGCGCCGCCGGCCGAAGTACCGGAACCGCAAGCGGCAGCGCACCTCGCCCCCGGTTCGCTCCAGCGTGATCGGCGCATCGATCGGCCGGTCGACGATGACCGCCTGCTCGCCCTCGACGCTCTTAGCGACCTTGAAGCCAGCGAGGCTCGGTTGACCTGCGAGCGCGACCTCGTCCCGGCCCGGGAAGAACCGCAGCTTTCGCGATCCGTCGTCCGCGCCGCCGGCCGCCAGCAGCCGCGCCGCGATCGGCTCGCGATTGCGGTCGATCCGAACCGGGAGCTCCAAGCGGTAGATCCGTCGCTCTCCGCCGTCCAACCGCAGCAGAGGAGCGGTCGCGTCGAGATCAAGCGTCACCGGCGCAAGCGGCGCAGCGTCGAGCAGCACGGAGTGCGCCGTACCCGATTCCAGCCGATCGAGCAGGAACTCCGGCCCCTTTGGCGAGGCCACCTGCGCGTGCGCGGTCGACTCCGACCACCCGAGCGCCGCGACGAGGCCGACCCGCAGCCTCGTCGTCCGCGACTCGCGACCGCCTGCGCGGCGCACCTCTCCAGGGGTCGTGGCGGCCACGCAGCTCACCTCACCTCATCTCCTCACCGACGGGTCGTCGAGCTGTCCGAGCTTACGCACGCGATCGAGCGCCCTCCTGCGACGGCGCTACGATTCGCCTGCAAGCCGGGGTCGCGATCCAACCGGTCGGCACGGACCCTTCGCTCGTGTCGTGTCTCGTCGAACGACGAGGATGACTTGGTGTTGCCCGCTTCCAATCGACGCCTCTGGCTCGGACGCATCGCGCTCGCGCTGTTCGTGCCACCGCTGTTGCTCGAAGTCGTGCTGCAGCTCGGCTACCTGGTCGTGCTGTTCGTGGCGCATGGTCCCGACGAGGAGGTACGCGCCGGCGAGCCGTGCGCCGTGCTCTGCGTCGGCGACTCGTTCACCTACGGGCTCGGCGCGACCAAGCCGGAGAACAGCTATCCGGCGGCGCTCGAGCGCGCCCTGGTCGCGAAGCCGTACCGCGGCCGTTCGCGCGTCGTCAATGCGGGACGACCCGGGAGCACCTCGCGCGAGGTCTTGCTCGAGGTCGAACACTGCCTCGATTCGCTCGATCCCGCGGTGGTCGCCGTGCTGGTCGGGGTGAACGATCTCTGGAAGCAGCCGGAGCCGCTGCCGGAGGGAGAGGCGGCCGGCGCTGCGGCCGGTTCTGACCAGTCGCGCTGGCGCTTCGAATGGCGCACGCTGCTCCTGCTCGAGCTCCTTCTGCGTCCACCGCAGGTCGACGGGTCGCTCCCCGAAATGGCGGTGGAGGCGCTGCCCGCGACCGCGGTCGCACCCGCGGAAGCGGTGGATGCGACGGCGAGCCTGCCGGACGACGGACGCGATTCCAAGGACGCCAAGGATGGTCTCCCGAAGAATCTCGCGGAGCGGCTGGCCGAGATCGACCGGCGGATCGAGGAGTCGCCGCGCCGCTATTGGCTGATGCGGGTCGAACGGGTGCACCTGGCGCGACGGCTCGGCCGCGAAGAGATGGTCTCGGCCGACGTCGCATGGCTCGAGCGCCAGCGCGAGGAGCATCCGAGTGCCGCGGCCTCGAGCGCCTACGTGAATGCGTGTCGCCTCGCGAATCGGATCGAGGAAGAGGGGAAGATCGCGCGCGCGGACCTCGTGCGCTACCCCGAGGAGGCGGCGCTCTGGTTCGGGGTGGCTCACGCGGCGCAAGCGGAGGGGAACCTCCCCGCGGCCCTCGAGGCGGCGAATCGCGCCATCGAGTTCGGCAAGGAGGACGTGGCGCCGGCACGCGCCGACCGGCTGCGCACGCGCACCGGGCTGCGCAATCGTTCCGGCGATGTTCGTGGCGGGGTGGTCGACAGCGTGGCGGCGTGGTTGCTGGACGGGAAGTCGGCGAATCTCGAGCGAGTGCTCCACAAGTATTTCTCTAAGGAGCAAGGCGGCGAGCTCGACTCGATCGCGGAAGAGCTCGCGATGGCGGCAACGGATCGCTCCCGGCTCCAGGAGCTCTTCGACCAGGCCAAAGCGCGCGACGACGACGCGACCTCGACCGTCCTCGCCGGCCACTTGCGCCGCACCGTCGAACTCTGTCGCGCCCGCGGGATCGAGCCATTGATCGTCACCTATCCGTTCGCCGTCTCCAAGGTGGAGGACGCCCAGCGCCGAGTGTCGCTGGCGTCGCGAGCGACGCTCGTCCAGGTGTGCGATCGATTCGAGGAGCTGCAAAAGCAGTTTCGCCGCGACGAGCTCTTCGTCGCCGACGGCCACTGCAACGATCGCGGCTACCAGTTCGTCGCCGAGGAAGTCGCGGCGGCACTCCACGCACTCGAGCATTGAGGGGACGATCGCATGCAGCGTGCCCCGACTCCATCGCTCCTGCTCGACGTTTGGCGCGAGGTCTGCCGCCACATCGAGATCGACGAGTCGCTCGCGCGGCTGGTGCCGATCCTCACGCAGACGCTTCCGGTGACGAGCGCCGCGGTCCGTCGCTTCGACGGCAGCGCGAACCGGTTGGTGACGATTGCGAGTGGTGGTGAAGGGCGCGCGTCCTCTCCTTCTCAGGCGCGTCGCGAGCTGACGCCGGAGGAGGCGGCGCTCGTGCGCGAGTGGCTGCGGTCACGGCGCGTCCAGACGTGGCGCTCCGGCGACCGCGATCGCCTGCGGGAGCTCCTGGTTCCGGCGGGACTCGATGGCGCCGTCGTGGCCGGGCCACTGCACGAGGGCGGCGGTGATGGTGGTGATGGCAGCCATCGCAGTGGTGGCGGTGACGTCAGTGACGGTGACGGTGGCACTGGCGGTGGTGCGACTTCACGCGAGCCCTCCGGCCTCCTCGTGCTCGAAGGCACCGATGACCTGATCGAGCGGGCGAACGTCGTCCAGCTCCTGCTCGAGCCGATCGGCGTCGCGCTCGCGAATGACCGCCGGCTGCACGAGATGGGCCGGCTGCGCGAGGCCGCCGAGGCGGAGAACCGGGCGCTGCTCTCTCGCCTCCAGCGCAGCGACATCAGCGAGTCGATCGTCGGCGCCGACCGCGGCTTGAAGGAGGTGATGACCAGCGTCGAGCAGGTGAGCCGCACCGACGCGCCGGTGCTGATCCTCGGCGACGGCCTTCAGCTCGCGATCGACGCCGCGCTCGGCGGAGCGACGTCGGCCGGCGTTGCGCCGATGGCGGTGCCGGTGTCCGCGTCGGTGGCTCTATCGGCGCCCTCACCACGACTGGCGGCCGCATCGAAGGGACCGCGGGCGCCGCCGCGCGCCTCGGCATCAACCCACACACGCTGCGCTCGCGCATGCGCAAGCTCGGCATCGACTGGAAGCGGTTCCGCGGCGGGTGAGGCCGCGTCGATCACTGGAAGTCGAGCGTGCCGCGATTGCTCACGCGAAGTCGGCCGTTCGCGTCATCGCCGTACGCGGTCAAGATCCACTGCATCCCCGCGAGACCAGGCGGCACGGTGTCGCTGACGACGTAGCGCGACGTTGCGTCGAAGGTCGCGAAGTCGCCGATCAGATCGGCGCGCGGGGTGCCGTTCACCTCGACCAGCACGAGCGCCACCAAGGCGCCGGGCGGACCGAGCGTGGTCACCGCCGCGACCAGGTCGCCGTCGTGCGCCGGCGTCGGAGTGATCGAAAGGAAGAGGTCGTTGCCTGAGTGCAGGTAGACCGCGCCGGCGTTCGCGCCCGGGCCGTTGACGCGATCGGCGCTGATGACGAGCTCGCGATGCTTGTCGCCGTTCACGTCGCCGAGGCTTGCCAGGTTCGCTCCGAAGTTGGAGCGCGCGGCACCGTCGAAGCGCCACAGGACCGCGCCGTCGGTCGCGCGGACGAGTAGCGCGTAGGGCTGATCCTTGAGGTGGGTCGCACCGGCCAGGAAGTCGGGGCTGCCATCGCCGTCGACATCCCCGGCGTCGGCCATCGAGCCGCCGAGGTGTGCGTCGTCGACGTCGCCGAGGCGGGTCCAAAGCTCGACCCCGGTGGCGAGCGAGAGCACGGCGAGGGCGCCGGTGTTGTCGTCATGCGGGAGTCCGGGGACGTCGGCGTAGGCGTAGCCGAGCGCGAGGTCGCGCCATCCATCGCCGTCGACGTCGCCGATCGTGCAGAACGCCGTGACGCCCTTCTGCCAGGTGGCGGGGAGCGCGACCTCGCGGATCAGCGTCGCATCGGCGCCCGAGAGCACGACCACTGTTCCGTTGGTGCCCGCCAGCACATCTGGAATCGAGTCGCCGTCGACGTCGCCGATCGGATCGAGCGTGCCACCGGTGTAGTCCGGCCGGGTCCAGCGGTTCAATTCCAATCCGGTCGCTCCCGACAGGAGGATGACGTATCCCGGATGGTGCTGATCGTCGGAGTAGAGCGCCGTCGCAGCGCAATCGTCGATCGCGTCGCCATCGATGTCGCCAAGCGAGAGCACCGACATGCCCAGGTACTGCTCGACGTCCTCCGCCTCGCGCGTCCAGAGGACAGCGCCATCGGCGCCCGAGACCGCCAAGACGATCCCGGTGAAGCTCGCGCGCACGTATTGCGGCAGACCGATGAGCAGATCACCGTGGCCGTCACCGTCGAGGTCGCCCGCCGCCGCAAGGCCCGAGATCGAGCCCCGCGTCGTCCATGACGGCTCATCCCACCGGAGGATCTGGGCTCCGCTCGCGCCCGAGAAAACGCGCACGACATCGTTCACGCTGACGGCGACGACATCGTCGATCCCATCGCCATCGACGTCACCGGCGTCCGCGACGGCGGTGCCGAAGAGGTCTCCCGCGATCTCGCCTCGCCACTCGTGGAGCTGCTCCTGTGCGTCGGCGATGCCGACGAGAGCCGGCCAGATCGCCAGGAACGCGAATGCACGGCGCGACACGCGCCGGTGCTGTGGACCGGTTGAATCCGTCATCGACCTCTCCGTGGGATGGCCATTGGGCTCGCCCCGTCAAGGTCTCCTTGCTTGCGGCGGAGGGATGATGGCCATCCGGGGATGGCCTCGAAAGGGATCGTGCGCTGGCCCTGCCGCAGCCGATCCTTCCTCCGCGCACCGCGCGCGCGCAGAATCGCGCCCTTTCCGGGTGGCGGTGGGGCGCGACACTCCGGTGGGGATCGAGGAAGGACATGAGCTCGAAGCTCGATCGGATGAAGGCGTTGCGCGAGAAGACGCAGGAGGGCGGCGGCGCCGAGCGCGTCGCGGCGCAGCACAAGCAAGGGAAGCTCACG
>CAYRQC010000272.1:0-3772 GCA_964426265.1 uncultured Phycisphaerales bacterium
CCTTCGAGAACTTCAGCGGCATCGTCGCCGAGGTGAACGCGCAGAAGGGGCTGGTCCGCGTGAACGTCATGATCTTCGGCCGGGAAACGCCGGTCGAGCTGGAGTATTGGCAGGTCGAACCAATCTAGAGGCCTGCAGAGCGAGCCATCGGCAAGGAGCGTGCGTGGAGTGGCCATGACGCGATCGGTTGCGGTGGCTTGCGACGACGGGAGACGCGGAGCGCAGGGCGGAGAGCTGGTCGGTTCGCCCGGTTTCGTTCGAGGAGCTCGTGGTGGCTGCAACGAAGGAAGTCCTGGTCGTGGTGAAGCTCGCCTTGCCCGCCGGGCAGGCGACGCCGGCACCGCCGGTCGGCACCGCGCTCGGCCCGCACGGCATCAACATCGGGATGTTCGTCAAGCAGTACAACGACGCGACCCGGCCGCAGCAGGGGACGGTGATCCCGGTCGAGCTGACGATCTTCAAGGACAAGAGCTTCACCTTCATCCTCAAGACACCGCCGGCATCGGTGTTGTTGAAGAAGGCGGCCAACATCGCGAAGGGCTCCGGGATCTCCGGCAAGGAGACGGTCGGTTCGGTGACCAAGAAGCAGGTCGAGGAGATCGCCAAGGTCAAGATGCCCGACCTGCGCGCCAACTCGATCGATGCCGCGATGCGAGTCGTCGAGGGCACGGCGCGTTCGATGGGCATCAAAGTCGACGGCTGAAGGTAGCAAGGACACCATGCGAAAGCGTTCGAAGCGCTACCAGGAGAACGACAAGGTGCTCGGCGGTCGCCGCAGCGCCCCGCTCGGCGAAGCGGTCGATCTGCTGAAGAAAACGAAGGCGCCGAAGTTCGACGAGACGGTCGACATCGCGGTGCGTCTCGGGATCGACACGAAGAAGTCCGACCAGATCGTGCGCGGGGCGATCTCCCTGCCGCACGGCGTCGGGAAGGTCCTCCGAGTCATCTGCTTCGCGAAGGGCGACAAGGTCGCGGAAGCGCAGGGTGCCGGCGCGGTCGAGGTCGGAGGGGACGAGCTCGCCAAGCGGATCAACGACGGGTGGCTCGAGTTTGACGTCGTGGTCGCCGCCCCCGACATGATGGGGATCGTCGGCCGGCTCGGAAAAGTGCTGGGTCCGCAGGGAAAGATGCCGTCACCGAAGAACGGCACCGTCACTCCGGATGTCGCGAACGCGGTCAAGGAGTTCAAGGCGGGCAAGGTGCAGGTGCGTGCCGATGCCCACGGCATCGTCCATGCCCCCGTGGCGAAGCGGTCGTTCACCATCCAGAAGATCGTCGAGAACGTCGAGGCGATCCTGACCTTCATCCGCGCCCAGAAGCCGGCGACGGCCAAGGGTGCCTACATCCAGAGTGTCGCGCTCTCGACGACCATGGGTCCGGGCATCTTCGTGGAGGGCGTCTGACGCCATGGCGAATCGCATCAACACCGCCGTCGTCAACGAGTACAAGAGCCGGCTCGGCGCGAATCCCGACTTCGTTGCGGTCGACAGCAACGGCATCACGGTGGCCCAGTTCACCGAGCTGCGCAAGCTGGCGCGCGCAAAGGGAGTGCAGGTTCTGGTCGTCAAGACGACGCTCGCGTGCATCGCGCTCAAGGATGCGGCGCAGGTCGATGCGCTCCGCGGCGTGCTCGCCGGGCCGACCGCAGTGGTCTACGGCGGTGCCGCGTTGGGGCCCGGTGAAAGCATGCCGATCGTCACCCGCCTGGTGTTGGACTACGGCAAGAAGACCGGAAAGCTCGCCATTCGCGGTGGAGTGTTCGACCGGAAGGTCCTGACTCCTGCCCAGGTGGAGAAGTTCCGCGATGTTCCGGATCGACGCACGTTGCTTGCGCAGGTCCTATCGGCGGTGACGGCACCGTTGTCCGGAGTGGTTGGGCTCACGCAGAGCCTCCTCTCCTCGCCCGCAGCGCTGGCGGATGCGCTGGCGAAGAAGAATGCACTGGCGAAGGAGCCCGAGAAGCCCGCCGTGTAGTGCGGCAGCCAAGCGGGCGGTCTTGGCGAGTGCAGCGAGCGCTCGTCGGGATCGCGCGCGGAGCGGAGCGCGAGGTGCGCCCCGCTGATGAAACGAGATCACACGCGCTTTCAGGCGCCTTGTACGTCTACGGAGGATCCGATGTCTCAGGCGATTGTCGACCGACTCAACGCACTGCCGGATGGCTCGTCCAAGCAGGTCATCACGGCGATCTCGAAGATGACCGTGATTGAACTCGCGCAGTTCAAGAAGGACTTCGAGGTGGTGTTCGAGGTGCAGGCGATGGCGGCGGTTGCGGCCGCGGCGCCGGGCGCTGCTGCCGGCGGTGGCGAGGCGAAGGCGGAAGCCAAGACCTCGTTCGACGTGGTGCTCATGGCGGCTGGCGACAAGAAGATCCAGGGGATCAAGGTAGTGCGCGAGATCACCGCGTTGGGTCTCAAGGAAGCCAAGGACTTGGTCGAGGCAGCGCCCAAGACTGTCAAGGCGGGCGTCACCAAGGAAGAAGCCGAGGAGCTCAAGAAGAAGCTCACGGAGAACGGCGCGACCGTCGAGATCAAGTGACGCGAGTCGCTCGCATCCTTCGACCACCCGGCCCCTGCGTGAGCGTGGGCCGGGCGAGTGCACTTGGAGTGAGCTCGGTTTCGACCTTGCCGCGAACGTTCCCGGCACACCGGCCGTCGCCCAAAGCGCTGCCACCGCCGTCGATGTCGACGGCGCCATCCTGTTGACCAGAGAGGAGCCGCATGGAGATCAGGCGGTTCGGCAAGTATCCGACGATCAGCGAGGTCCCGTCGCTGACGGACATTCAGGTCGCTTCGTACGCCGAGTTCCTCCAGGGGGACAAGCCGTTCAATCGGCGCATCGACGGCGGTCTCGAGGCGATCCTGCGCGAGACGTTCCCGATCTACTCGTACGACAAGACGATGAGCTTGCAGTACGTCGGCTACGAGCTCGGACGGCCGCGCTACACGCCGGACGAATGCCGCGTCCTGTCGCTGACCTACGGGTCGCCGTTTCGCATCCGGGTGCGTCTCGAGAAGGCCGACCCGGTGGAGGAGTGGGTCTATCTCGGTGAGATCCCGGTTCTGACCGGCGGTGGCGAGTTCATCGTCAACGGCTCGGAGCGCGTGATCGTCAGCCAGCTCCACCGCTCACCCGGCGTCGACTTCTCGCTCGAAACGGTGGCGGGCGAGAAGAAGCTCCACTCGTGCTGGATCATCCCGGAGCGCGGGAGCTGGATCGAGCTCGCCGTCAGCAAGAAGGACGTGCTCGGGATCAAGATCGACCAGAGCGGCCGCTTCCCGGCGACCGCCTTTCTGCGCGCGATGTCGGAGGAGTACTCGACCAACGAGGCGTTGATCCGCCTGTTCCACAACACCAAGGTCGTGAAGATCAAGAGCGCGAAGCAGGCCGAGAAGGACCTGCTCGGCCAGTACATCGTCGGCGACATCGTCGACGCCGGCACGGGCGAAGTGCTGATCGCCGGCGGCTCACTGCTCAGCGAAGACAACCTCAAGATCATCCTCGAGAGCGACATGAAGCAGCTCGAGGTGATCGACGGGATGGACGACCCGCTCATCCTCCACACGATCGCCGAGGACGACACCAGCAGCCACGAGTCGGCGCTGCTCAAGATCTACAACCGCCTGCGCCCCAGCAATCCGAGCAACCTCGACAAGGCGAAGGAGCTCTTCCACGAGCGCTTTTTCGACGCCTCGCGCTACCGCCTGGGACGCGTCGGCCGCTTCCGTATCAACCGCAAGTACCGACAGGAAATCAACCTAGAGGAGATGACGCT
>CAYRQC010000273.1:0-4109 GCA_964426265.1 uncultured Phycisphaerales bacterium
GGTCGCCACCCATTTCGCCGGCACGTCGGCGGCGCCCGATCGCGAGAACGAACGGCAGCTCGAGGCCTTCCTCGCCGTGCGCGCCGCCGTGGAGAAGGAAGGGCTTGGCGAGCCGCTCTGGCACGCGGCCGCTTCCGCGACGCTCTTCTCCAAACTGGACGCGGAGTTCGACCTAGTGCGGCCCGGGCTCGCGCTCTACGGCATCGCGCCGGCGGGAGCGGGCGCTGCGGCGCGGGCGCTGCGGCCGGTCCTGTCGCTGCACACGCAGGTGATCTTCCTGAAGGATGTCGCAGCGGGCACGCCGATCGGCTACGCGCGGACGCACCGGACGCCCGCCAAGACGCGGATCGCGACGGTGCCGGTCGGTTACAACGACGGGCTGCCCGCGCGCCTCGCCAACTGCGGCTTCGGGCTGGTCCGTGGCACGCGCGCGCCGATCGTCGGCAAGGTGTCGATGGACTACACGATGCTGGACGTCGGCACGATCGGCGGCGTCAAGGTGGGCGAGCCGGTGACCCTGATCGGCTGCGACGGCACGGCGAAGCTGCTGGTCGAAGAGGTGGCCACCGCCGCTGAGACGATTCCGCACGAGATCCTCTGTTCGCTCGGTCGTCGAGTGGCGCGCGTCTATCACGCGTCGCAACGCGGCACACCGCGCGAAGCGCTGATCGCGACGGCCTGACTGGCCCGGGCCAGCCGCGCGACCGGCGCCAAGACCGCCGGGAGTAAGCTCCGCGCGTGCAGCCTCTGGCGACAACCGCGACCACCACCGCCACGCCGACGCAACCGCCGCTGGTCCCTCCGCCACGTGCAAGCACGCGCGGATGGCGGAGGTGGTGGCGCTGGGCGCGCCGTCTGCTGTTCCTTCTCCTGCTCGCCATTGCGGCGTTGATCGCGACCTGCGCGTTCACGACGCTGGACGAGCGCTGGGTGGAACGACTCGTGGGTCGGACGGTCGGTGCCGAGCTGACGATCGGAACGCTCGACGTCGAGCTGCCAGCGACTCTCACGGCGGGTCCAATCGAAGCGCGGTTGTCCCACGGCACCACCCCCTTCTTCTCGACCGCGTTCGTGAAGCTCGAACTCGGGCTCTTTCCGCCGCGGTTGGTGCAAGTCACCGTCGTGCAACCGCATCTCCTGGTCGCCGAGCGGACGGACGGGTCATTCGATCTCGACGTGCTGATGAAACACGAGGGCGGCTCGTCGGCTCCGCCGAGGGTGGTCGTTCAAGGTGGCGCGATCGAGCTGCGCGGTGACGGACCACTACACGCCAAGCTTCGCGACTTCCTTGCGCCCACCGTCCCGACCACGATCACCCTCGAGCAGCTCTCGGTGAGTCCACAGGCTGGCGACGCGGCGACCATCGACGCCATCGCCAACGCTAGCGGACTGGTGCGGCTCCACCTGACGGCAGCCATCGCGGCCGGCAAGCTCGAGAGCGCGACCGTAGAGATCGCTCCCGACGACGCGCTCGATCTCGAGCCGCTGCGTCCGTCGTTCGCGCCGGCGATCGCCGATTGGCTCGCGGTCAACGCGCTGCACGGCAAGCTCGCCGCGGCGTTGCGGCTGACCGCGCAGGCGGATGCGTGGGTGGTGGCGGCCGACGTCGATCTGCTGAAGGTGTCGATGACGCCCGTGGTCTTCCCGTTGACGGTGAGCGATCTCGAAGGGCGCATCGTGGTGCGGGGCGGCGACCTCGCGTTCGACGCCTTGCACGGTCACCATCGCGGCGCGCCGGTCACCATCCAAGGCGACGTGAAGGACCTCGCCGGTGACGTCGTGACGCATGTGGTCACCCGCATCGATGGATCGGTCGTCGACGACGAGCTCAAGCACGCACTCTCGTTGGACCAGATCGGCCGGCCGATCCTCGAGGCGCTCGCGCCGGAAGGCCGCCATTCCGTGACGGCGATCGTCGACACCAGCGCGCGCATGGCGTCACCGCACCTCATCCTCGAGCTCGACTTCGAAGGGATGCAGTCGGTCTTCCACGGCTTCCCGACCGAGGACGGGCGCCGCCACGGTTTCCCGATGTACATGGAACGGATCTTCGGCCACGTCCATGCGACGCCCGAGGAGTCATCGTTCAAGTCGGTCGTCGGCTTCTCGCGCGGTGGCGCGCGCGCCGACGCGTCGGGGCTGATCGTCGGCAGCCGCATCACCGGCGACGTGCAGGTCGACAACGTGACGATCGACGAGGAGCTGCTCGTCGCCGCGGAGACGGAGCTGGGGCCAGTGGTGCGCGACGTCGTCCGCGAGCTCGGGCTGCGCGGTCGCCTTGCCGCCGACGCCCGCTACGAGCTCGACGACGCGCGCGGCTTCTCGCTCGGCATCAAGCTCATGCCGCGCGGACTCGTGCTCACTCCACCACGCTTCCCCTATCCGGTGCAGCTCGACAGCGGTGCGCTGGTCGTTGAACGCGAGCGGCTGCGACTCGAGGGACTGCGCGGCACGGCGGCCGGCGCCGACGTGCGGATCGACGGTGAGATCACGCTCGGCGCGAACGATCCACCGATGGAGATCCTGCTGCAGGCGCGCGGGCTCGTCCTGGATGCGGCGATGCGGCAGGCCTGCGAGCTGCTCGCGATCCCGCGCCTCACGGCGGCGCTCGCAGTGGCCAGGCTGGACGGGACCGTCGATCTCGAGCTCGCGTGGCGGCGCGCCGTGGCGGGCGGGCCGGTGCATCTCGACCTGGCGCTCCACCCCCGCGGCGCAACCCTGCTCCTCGATGGCATCACCGCGCTCGCCTCGTTGAGCGGCACGCTGGTGCTTGCACACGAGGGGGACGATGACGGCGCGTGGTCGCTCGATCTCGCGAGCGGGGGCGGACTGCGGGCGAGCGCCTTCGAGGGCATCCTCGAGCTGACCGGTGCCGCGCGTGATCTCGGCCACACGCAGCTCACCTTGCGCGGCGAGCGGCTCCACGTCGGCCCCGAGTTGCTGCGTGCTCTCGCGTCGCCGGCGCCCGACTTCGCGGCGATGCTCGCGAGCCACCACGTCGACGGCTTCCTGAACGTGCGCTGCGACCTCGAGCTTCGCGAGGAGAAGCTCGTGCCCGTGAGGATCGAGGTCGCGCCGGACGCGGAGGGCGTGACGTCAGCGCCGCCGTGGCTGACGCTCGGGCTCGCGTGGTTCGGTGGGACACTGCACGCCGATCTCGATGCGAAGAGCGTCACCTTCGACCATCTCGTCGGCCGGGTCGGCGATGGGCTGCTCCGGGTCAGGAACGGCAGCCTCGCGGCCGACACCACCGGCTTCGCGGTCACCCTCGATGCCGCGGTCGAGGCGCTCCCGTTCACCCAGTGGATCCAGCTGCTTCTCGGGAATGAGCGGTGGAGCGCGGTCCAGCAGTTCGGCCCGCTCGGTCGCACCCAAATGGTGGCGCAGCGACTCAGTTTCCATCTCTCGCCGGACGGCGGCACGCTCGAGCGGTTGAACGCCACCGGGTCGATCACCTGTGATGGCTGGACCTTCTACACCGGCGGCACGCTGCACGACCTGACCGGAACGCTCAATCTCGACGACCTGACGTTCACGCGACGGCTCGGCACGATCGCCGATGTGAACGCGCAAGCGCAGCTCAGCGGCGTCACGCTCGACATCGGCGACATCGGGTTGCGCGACCTGGCTGCGCAGCTCCGGGTTGCGGACGGTCGTCTCGACGTGCCGTGGATCGGCGGCCAGTTCGCCGGCGGCCGGCTGCTGCGGGAGAAGAACCATCTCGAGATCGATCTCTCCGGCCAGCTGCCCTTCAGCGGTTCCCTCGCCCTCTTCTCGGCCGACGTGAGCCGGCTGCTCGGTGACGACGTCGCGAGCATGCGCGCGCTGGTCGGGCGGGTCGACGCCGACGTCGGATTCCGCGGCGACGCGCGGCCGCTGCTGCGCGGCGATGGGATCACCAATCTCGAGGCCGGCGGCACCGTCCGCATCCAGGACGCCAAGCTCTGGAGCATCCCGCTCTTCGACAAGCTCTACACGGGGGCGGTGTTGCCGCTCGTCGGGTTCGGGGACGCGACCGACGGCAGCGACGCAGCCGAGCCGCCGCGCTGGACGCGGGGCGCGTTCGACTTCGCGCTGCAGGGCTACTACGTGCAGCTTTCAACCACCTT
>CAYRQC010000274.1:0-2752 GCA_964426265.1 uncultured Phycisphaerales bacterium
GTGCAACCACTCGAGGCGAACGGCTTCGGCGATCCGAGCGAGATCCAGTCGAGCATCAGCACGCTCGATGAACCGGTGGTGGCGGCGCTCGGCGGCCGCGTCGTCGCTGCGTTCGCCGCCGATCACCGGATGGAACGCTCCCGTCCCGTACACGACGCGACACCGCGCAGCGTGGTCGATCCGCTGCGCCGACAGCACGTCACCTTCGATGTGTGGCGCGGTCCCTACGGCATCGGCATCGCCCGTTGCGGCCGCGACGCCGCCACCGCCGCGACCACCACGGATACGCAGAAGGGCGTCGCGCCCAAGCTCGTGCCGCGAATCGCTCATCGGGAGACGCCGCACTTCCATCCCGCCGGCGCGGCGTTCGACGATCCGCTGATCTCCGGTGCGACCCACTTCGAGATCACGCGCGGCAACGACCACTGGTCGGTCTTCTGGGGCGATCTCCATCGCCACTCCTGCTTCTCGCGCTGCTCGGCGGGCTTCGAGCCACCGCCCGCCGATCGCTGGGTGAGCGGCCGCGACGTCCACCTCTGTGACTTCATGGCGCTCACCGACCACTCGGGGCAGATCCAGCCGTCGGGTTGGTGGCTGCTCGACAAGCTGTGCGGGATCTACCAGTCGCCCGGTTTCGTCACCCTCGCCGGTTACGAGTGGTCGACCTCACAGTGGGGTCACCACAACGTCATCCTGCCCGGTCGCATGACGCCGTTCGTCGGCGAAGTGACCGACCTCGACGAGCTCTTCGCGAAGCTGAAGCCGAACGAGGCGGTGACCATCCCGCATCACTCGGCCGACAACGCCTTCCCGAACGACTTCAGCGCGTGCGACGACCGTTTCACCCGGCTGATCGAGGTCTATCAAGCGCGCCGCGGCAACTTCGAGTTCGACGGCTGCTTCAAGCAGGCGTACGGCGCGGCGACGCTCGGCAGCTTCGTGCAGGATGCGTTGTTGCAAGGTCACCAGTTCGGGATCATCGCGAGCAGCGACCACGCCGAGGGGCAGGCCTACGCGTGTCTGCTCGCCGAGAAGCTCGATCGGGCGTCGCTCTTCCAGGCGCTGCTGGCGCGGCGGACCTACGGTGCGACGACCAAGGGGATGCTGATCGATCTGCGCGTCAACGACGCCGTGATGGGCGAGGCGATCCAGGTCGAAGGAAGCCCGCGCCTCGCGCTCACGGCGCATGGAGTCACCGATCTCGCCGAGGTGGTGATCTACCGCAATGGCCGCATCTTCCAGCGGGCGGGGCCGGAGCCGTCGGCCGAGTGGAATCGCTGGTCGCCGTTGCGGGTCGTCGTGCGCTTCGCGCCGAACGGGCCGCCGCTCGAAACGGACTGCAAGATCGGGCTGAAGCTCGCGGACGGCCGTGCTTCCGCCATGCTCGACCGCCGGCCGTTCACGAAGCGCCGCGAGGCGCCGACCTGGGACGTCGTCGGCGCGCGCGCGACGCTGCGCTGCCCCGCCGGCTTCGCGGCGCAACCGTTCATGAAGGAGTTCCCGCTGCACGTCTACGGCGAGCTCGCCACCGCGATCACCATCGATCTGCCGACCGGGCCGGTCACGACGACGCTCGATCAACTGCGCACGACACCGCTCACCGGCACGCTGGCGGGCGGCGCGAGCTTCAACGTGGCGCTGGAGCTCGGCGATGGCGCGCTGCCGCTCGGTGGTGTGGGCAGTGAAGCTGCTGGCGGCCTCGCCACCCGCGACTTCACCGGCGAATGGCTGGATGCCGACCTCAAGCCGGGCAGCTCGTGGTACTACGCCCGCATGATCCAGGTCGACGGCGAGATGGCGTGGTCGAGCCCGATCTTCGTCACGAAGAAGTAGGAACACTGGAAAGCAGGACGGTGATGACTCGTCGTCGGTGGCTCGTCGCGTGGGCGGTCCCGGTCGCGGTGGGCGTGCTGCCGCTGCTCGCCTCGCGCGGCAGTGCGAGCCGCGGTGGTGCGCACGCACAGGAGAGACCGCAAGAGCGAGCTGCCGGCGCACCGCAGGACGGAGCCAAGCCAGGCGACGCGAAGCAAGACGGCGCACCACAAAGCAGCACTCCACCAGACGACGACCGCGGTCATGACGTCGACGACACCGAAGAGGTCGAGAGCGACGCGAACGCCCAGAAGGGCGTGCGACCGCTCGTGCCACTGGCCTCGGATCCGTCGGTTGGCAGTGTCGCGCGGCCGCGCCAGTGGCCGTTCCTGGTGAAGCGCGCGGACGGCAGCGTCGAGCTCGGCAACGTGGCGTGGCAGCCGGGCGTCGGCGATGTCATCGAGGTGCGCGCCGTCGCGATGGCGGGAGACAAACCGACCTCACCGGTGCGGACGGTCAACGAGACGCCAAGCGAGATCGTGCGGCCGGTCGCGGCGCTCGCGGCCGACGGGCGGCTCTTCGTCTTCTGGACGCAGTTGGTCGACGGACGGGCGCAGCTCGCCGTGGCGCGCGAGTCGGGCGATCGCTTCGCGCCGCCGCAGTTGCTGACGAGCGGACCGCTCCCGAACTTGAATCCCGAGGTCGTGCTGCACAGCGATGGACGGCTCTGGCTGGCGTGGGAGGGTGAGGTCGCGGCTGCTGCGGCTTCCGTCGAACCCGCTTTCCAGCGCGCCGTCCTGCTCGCGCCGCTGCAGGACGACGGCACGCTCGGCGAGCCGATCCGCGTGAGCGAGACTTCGGGCGGCGCCGTCGATCCCGTGATCGCCAGCAGCGGTTCGAAGCTCTGGGTCGGTTGGTCGGCGTGCATCGATCGCGACTA
>CAYRQC010000275.1:0-3640 GCA_964426265.1 uncultured Phycisphaerales bacterium
CCTTCTTGCGATCGACGATCTGGAGGAAGCCTTCGCGATCCACGACCGCCAGATCGCCGGTTTGGAACCAACCTGCGCGAAACGCCGCGGCTGTCGCGGTCAGGTTCTTCCAGTAGCCCGGCGTCACCGTGTCGCCGCGACAGACGATCTCGCCGACCTCCTTCCCGTCGGGGGCAACGTCGGTGAGGTGGTTCTCGCCGGCGTTGCTGGTGACGTCGCTGGTGAGAACGCTGGTTTGATCGCCCGCGTCGGGAACTCGATCACGGACGACACGCACCTCGACACCCGCGAGCGGTCGCCCGGTCTTGCAGCGGAACTGGAACTGCTGCTCGATCGGGAGCTGCCTCAAGTGATCGGGCAGCAGCGACATCGTGAGGTAGGGGCTCGTCTCGGTGAGGCCGTAGGTCTGCACGTACTCGCAGCCGAAGGTCGCCATCACCTTTGCAACCAACGCTGGCGCGATCGGTGCGCCACCGGAGAGCATGCGGCGCAACTGCGGATAACGGCGGCGCGCGGCATCGGGTCGATGGACCAAATCGGTGAGCATCGTCGGCACGAGGTTGGTGATCGTGACGCCACCGGCGAGCACGTCGAGCACCCGCTCCGGAACGAAGTCGGGCACCATCACATGACGGCCGCCGACCTCGGTGATCGCGAACGTGGCCCACGCGTCGGCGAGGTGGAACATCGGCGCGATGTGGCCCCAAACGTCGCGCGCGTCGAGCCCGAGCGCGTGAATCGCGAGCCGCGCGTGGCTCGCCACGTTG
This sequence comes from uncultured Phycisphaerales bacterium, assembly GCA_964426265.1. Lineage (GTDB taxonomy): Bacteria > Planctomycetota > B15-G4 > B15-G4 > SIAN01 > SIAN01. Next base: position 768 of record CAYRQC010000275.1, read on the forward strand.
CGGTGGGTGAGGATCACGCCCTTCGGGTCGCCGGTGGTGCCGCTTGTGTAATAGAGGTGGGCGGGGTCGTCGGGGCGCGAAGGGTGGAGCGGCGCGCGCGGCGAGTGCAGCGCGGCGGCGTGTGCGAGATCACGTTCAGAGTCGCAACTTCGCTCGTGATGACGTTCGGGATCAGGCCCGCGATCAAGCGGCTGATCGCGCCCTCGATTGATCGCTTGCTCGAGCTCCTCGCCGGCGACCATGAGCATCAGCCTCGGCGCGGTCGGAGCCTCCTGGTCGAGCGCGGTGCACGCCCCCGCCGCCAGCTCGGCGAAGCGAGGCGCCGCAACCAGCAGCTTCACCTCGGCGTGCGCGAGCACCTTCGCGAGCCCTTCGGGATGTGCTCGCCAGTTGAGCGGCACCAAGATCAGCCCGGCGTGCGCGGCGGCGAAGTAGCTCTCGAGAAAGAGGAGTCCGTTGGGGGCGAGGAGGGCGACCCGATCGCCCGGGAGCAGCCCGCGCGCCAACCACCCCGCGGCGAGCCGCCCAACCCGCTCGGAAACCGCTCGATAACTCCAGGTGCGGCCCGCCTCTTCAACGGCGACCGAATCGCCGAACTGGGCAGCAGCTCGCGCCAAAATCGCAGAAATCACGCCGTGCCTCCCGGGGCCGTCCGTGGACCAGCGCATTGATAAAGGATTCGCCGGCCGCGAAAATCCCCGCCCTTCATGGGAACCGACCGGACGCCCGGCGCGGCTCTCGGGTGCGATCGCCGATCGCGGGGCATTCCCCGTCACGAGCTCACCGGCCGAAGTTCGCTGGCCGCGTCTGGCGCGTGTCTGTTGGGGGAGTCGTCGCCGAGGCACCGCCACCTCCCTCTGGTTTTCTCGGTCGCACCACTTCGCGGTCGGGGAGAAAGGTCAACGTCAGCGATGAACGAAGGCATGGAGCAACCGCGGCGTCCCGATTTCAACGGCGGCGACGGCGGTGGACGCGACGCGGGTCCGCGAGAGAGCGGGCCTCGCGATGGTGGACCACCGCGAGACGGCGGACCACGGGATGGAGGCCCGCGAGACGGCGGACCGCGCCGCGGGATGCGCGGTGGCCGTGGTGGTCGAGGTCGCGGTGGGCCGCGCGGTGGTGACCGCGGCGGCGATCGCGGCCCGCGCCCCGATCGTGGTGAGCGCTACGGCGGCCGCGATCGTGGTGATCGCGGCGACCGTCCTGATCGTGGCGACCGTCCCGATCGCGGTCATGACCCACGCGCCGAAGCGGGCGCTGACGATCGTGGTGGCGGTAGCGGTGGTGATCGCGGCGATCGTGGCGACCGCGGCCCGCGCGGTGAGCGCGGCGAGCGCGGTTACGGCCGTGGCTATCGCGGCGCTCGCGAGGGAGGCTTCCGCCGCCCGAACATGGCGTGGGAGACGCCGATCGATCGCGCGGTCCTGAAGGAGCTCGATCTCGCCGGCGCCTCGCCGAACCGTCATCAAGACGCCGCGACGATGGTGCAAGCGTTGATCAGCCTCAACCCGCGGCGCACCGAAAGCTATTTCTCGCTCGGCTACGCCAACGGCAGCCACGGCATCACGTTCGACGCCTACAAGGCCGAGGAGCTGCAGGGACCCGAGTCGGCGTGGTTCAAGTTCGGGCAGACGATGGGGAAGCTGCGCCATCCGAAGGAGGGCGAAGAGAAGCCCGACATCAAGACGCTGCTCGCCGAGCCGATGATCGCCAAGGAGATCCTGCCGCTGCTGCTGCGCCAGAGCTTGATGGCGGGCAATCTCGACGAGGCGGTCGGGACGCTGGAGACGGTGCTCGGCAATGGGCAACCCGATGCCGAGACCGCGGAGCTGCTGCGCGGCACGCTCGCCGAAGTGCTGCGGCGTGCCGAGCGGCCGGGCGAGCAGTTCGAGCCCGAAGCGGTCAAGAACCTCCTCCAGCGCTGCATGGCGCTGCCCGGCTTCGATGACCTCGCGCCGGAGATCCGCGCGCCGTTCCATCGCGCGCTCGGGAAGCTGAAGCAGCATCTCGAACAGTACGACGAGGCGGCGAGCCACTTCACCAAGGCGCTCGAAGTGGCGGGCGAAGGCCACACGCTCGCGTCGGTGCTCCACTTCGATCTTGCGGCGTGCGCGCTCGGCTTGCGCGGCGTCCCCGACCTCGAGCCGCAGGCCGATCGCAAGGGCGCCGACGCGGCGCTCGCGCAGCTCGACCTCGCCACCGCCGATCCGAAGAACGCGTCGTTCAACGCCTTCTTCACGCGCGGCGTGCTGCGCTTCGAGCGCGGCATGAACGCCGAGGCGGCGCAAGACTTCAAGGACGCGCTCGATCGCATCGAGCAGTACCGCAATCCGTTGCCGGTCACGCTGGCGCGCATGCGCTACTTCTTCGCGCTTTCGTTGCTGCGCGAAGGGCGGCCGGAGGTCCAGGACGAGGCGCTCCACCACCTGCAGGGCGCGCTCGAGCGGCTGCGGCCGGGACCCGAGCAGCTGCAGGAGCTGTTGCCGCTGCTCGAAGAGAAGGCCCCAAAGGCGGCCGCGCAACTGCTTTCGCGCATCGACATGACGCACATGAGCGATCCGCGCGAGCTGCTCGCGATGGCGAAGCACTTCTCCCGCGTCGGCGATAGCGAGCAGGTCCTGCGCATCGCGGAGTACTGCCTCGAGAAGAGCGAGGACCTCGCCGTCCGCAAGGATGCCCTGCTGCTCGAGCTGATCTCCTTCAACATGGCGGGCGAGCGCGAGCAGGCCGCCGACGCGCTCTACGACCTGCGCGACGTCTGCTACCAGACCGGCGACCTCGCCCTCTGGGAGAGCGTGATCTTCAACGACGATCGTGTGGGCCAGGCGCTCGATCGCGCGCGTGTGCTGTGTGAGCGGGCCGAGCTGCTCGCG
>CAYRQC010000276.1:0-6442 GCA_964426265.1 uncultured Phycisphaerales bacterium
CGTAGGAATGGAGGCCAACGTCCAGCAGCGGAGGGCCGAACCATGAGAACAGGCTCAGTGTCGCGCCGACCGTGGCCAGTGCCAGCAGGAGCGCGTTCGTGACCATACGTTTGACGGCGGCGATGAAGAGCAATCCGTGAAACATCGTCACGCACAGCGTGCCAGTCTGCTCGAGGTCCCATCTCCACGCGCGGCCCAATTGGTCGCTCGACCAGACCGCGCCGAGCACGACTCCGACGAGCGACAACCCCGCGACTGCGCCGCACGTGACCACGATGGACCTGGGGATGACGCAGCGGACGACACGGCTCGTCCCGCCACCGAGCAGCGAACGTGATGCGGCATACATTCCGATGAGGCCGCAGGCCAGCGTGCCGATGTAGGCGACGCTCGTCGTCAACACCTGGACGCCCAGCAATCGATCGGCCGGGATCGTCGCGTCACCGCGGATGAGCCGCCATGCCAGAGGTACGATGAATCCGAGCGCGGTCAGGCCGACGAGGCCGAGCAACGAGGCGTCGAGCCAAGCGAGCCGGCTGAGCTTCCAGAACTCGCACCCCAGCGCGTCGGTGTCGCCGATCTTTGCGACGGCACGCCGCCATGCGTCGTCCTCGCTCATGCCGGTGGCGACCGCCGCGTCGACGAGTTCGCGCAGGTGTGTTTCCAGCTCATCGGCTGCGTCGCGATCGCGCAGTCGCTGGGCGATCTCGTTCCTCCACCCCGCGATCCTCGAGTCGAGATTGCTACGCATGGCGGGGCTCCCACAGGTCGGTGAGGGTGCGATGCACCAGCGACCACTCCTCCATCATCTTCGTCAGGGCAGTCTTGCCGCGGGGGCTGATGCTGTAGTACTTGCGGCGCCGGCCGGTGTCGGACTCGCGCCAGCGCGAGCGGACGTGTCCCGCCGCCTCCAGCCGGTGGAGCACGGGGTAGAGCATCCCCTCGGTCCACGCGATCTCCTTTGCCGACTTCCGCTCGATCTCGCGCAGGATGGCGTAGCCGTAGCTGTCGCCCTTGGAGAGGAGCGAGAGCACCATCGGCTCGGCGGATGCGGCGACCAGTTCGCGGCTGGGCATGACGTAGGCTCCCTAATACCTTGATGTACTATGCCTAGATTAACTATGTATGTCAAGGGCGAACGAAGTATTCCGGCTGACCGAACCGATCTTGCCCCGTCCGCCGGATGTTTGCGCAACTCGCATGCGACTCGTGAACCGTCGTGCCGCGGCGTCCGGTCCTGCCATCGTGACCGCGATCGCGGGCGGCGCCGAGGGGTCACGTGACCCTTCGCCGGACAATTCCGGCCGCAGCACGTCGCATCGTCGAGTGGTTCACATCGAGCCGGCGTCGAGATGTCATGCACCGCGCGTCATCGGGTCGAGACGGTCTTCGTTCGTCTCGCAGGCGCCGTCGCTGCTCTGCGCCTCGAGATGGATCGCCGCACCCGACTCGACCATGAGCGGCAGCGTGCCACCGGCAGCGATCGTCGCCGACCACTCGCGCTCGACCGGGATCGCGCTCGGAGCTGCATCGGGACAGGTCGCGTGTACCGTCACGTCGCGCTCGAACGGATCGCCGCGGTCGTTTTTCGCGCGCAGCCGCAACGTCGACCGCGGCGGGGTCACGAGAACCACCGGCTGCTTGCAACCGGTGCGCGGATCGATCAGCGTCGGGCGCGGATCGCGGCAGGGGAAGGCGAGGGAGGCGACGATGACCGCCCGCGTCGCGAGCCCGTCGGCGTCGAGATGCTCGTCGAGCAGCTCCGCGCCGTGAGCGAGGACGATCTCGCCGTCGGCGTCGGTCCTGCGCGCCAGCAGCGTGCGTGCCGGTGACAGCGGCGGCGCCCCGATCGCGAGCGAGGTGAGCTCGATCGGGACGTCGCCCTGTCGCCGCCCATTCGGATCGGCCGTGACGAGCGTCAGCCTTTCGTGCCGCACGAGGCGCAGCAACTTGCGGCCCGGCTCGTCGAGGCGCAGCGATCGCCGGAGCTGTCGATCACCTGCGACGACGAAGACGAGAGCGTCGCTCGCACCCCACGGCAGCTGCACCGTGGCGAGCGCGTCGAGCTCGACGACATCACCGAGCTTCTCGATCAGCGGCTCGGCCTCCGCGTCGTAGTCGACGAGCCCGCGATACTCGCCGTCGGTGAGCCGCGCGCGCTGGACGAGCCGCACCGCGGCATCGGGGCGAGGCCGGCCGGTTTCGCGCTCGACGACGATCAGCGTCGGGCCGTCGGTGGGAACGACGTCGGGGAGCTGCTGCTCACGCGTCGCGTCAGGATGCTGGCGCTCATCGGGTGAGGACGACGACGGATCGTTCGCGAGTCGATCCGTTGCATCGTCCGTCGACCCGTGATTCGCATCGCCGCGTTCATCGTCGGTCGACCGGGCAGTGGGTGAGCGGGCGTCCAGCTTCGGCGGCGCGCTCGGCATCGCGAGGTCGAATGGTGCACCGCGGGGCTCGCGGTCTCCGTCGTCGCAGAGCAGCAGCGCTGCCGTCGTGAGCGCGACCGCGGTCGCCAGGAAGGTCGCCACACCGAGGAGCAGCCGTCTCCGGCTCATCGCCGAAGGCTACTCCTCGGAACCTGCTTCACCGTGAAGTGGAAGTGCCGCATGGCGAATGGGGATCGAGCTGGTGGGTGCCACCCCGATTTACGTTCCGCGGAGATTCCATGCGGTCGCCAGACGAGATTGCCCGACGGTGTCGCCGTAGGCCCTCGCCGGATGCCGTCGCCGAAAGAAATCGATGTCACCCGCGGATGTGAGAGGCGTCCTCTTGCCGGACGATGGTCTTGTGACGGTGTCGCGGCGGTCAAATCTGGGTACTACAATGTCGTTTCTCTAGATACTCATTGGATCTACCGCCCTGGGAGACCCCGCGATGATCAAGCGTCTAACCAAGCACGGCAACAGCCTAGCCCTGATCATCGACAAGCCGATCCTCGACCTGCTCGGCATCGACGCCGAGACGCCGCTCGAGATCAAGACGGACGGGACGAGGCTGACCGTCACTCCGGTGCAGGATGAGAAGTCGCGCGAGGCGGTCGAGAAGGCCTGGAACGTCGTCCGTCGTCGCTATGCGAAAGTCTTCAAGCGATTGGCTGAGTGAGCCATGTCATTCCACACCATCACGCGCGACGTACTGCTCCGGATTCACCGTGACTTGCTCGAAGATCACGGAGGGTCGGCGGGGATTCGCGATCCAGGCCTGCTCGACTCGGCACTCGCGATGCCGCTAGCGAGCTTCGGCGGCGAGCTGCTCCACCGCGATCTCTTCGAGATGGCCGCGGCCTACCTCTTCCACCTAGTGAAGAACCGCCCATTCATCGATGGCAACAAGCGGGTGGGGCTTGCTGCCGCGCTCACATTCCTCGAAGCCAACGGCTGTTCATGCACCGCCGACCACGATTCTCTCGGTGACATCACGCTTCGGACGGCCGAGGGCCGCGTCGGGAAGTCGGAGCTCGCCGACTTCTTCCGTGACCACTCGCAGCCGCTCGGTGGCACCAAGAAGGATCTGCCACCAACCTCCGAGGACTCCCGCGGCGCGAGCTGATCGCGTGCCGATCACGTCCTCCGCCGGTCGCACTCGTTGTTGCTCTCGCCGCCGCTACGACCCGCTCGTCTTCGTCCCCGCCGCCGGCTCCTTCGCCTCGCCCGCCGCCGGCCCCATGTACTTCTTGAACCACGCCTCCACGTAGAGGATCCGGCGCGCGATGTTGCTCACGTGCCGACCCGCGGCGCCGTGGTACTCGTCGGGGATGCGGATCATCGCGGTGTCGATCTTGCGGAGCTTCAGGGCCTGGTAGTACTCCTCGGTCTGCGCCATCGGCGTGCGCAGGTCGAGCTCGCCGGTGATGAGCAACGTCGGCGTTGTGACGTTGCCGACGTACTTGAGCGGCGAGCGGTTCCAGTGCTCCGTGATGTCCTCCCACGGCAGCTTCGCGAAGTTGTCGTACCACCACGGCCCGTCGGTCGTGCCGACGAAGCTGATCCAGTCGATGACCGGGAACATCGAGACCGCCGCGCGGAAGCGGTCGGTGTGACCGACGATCCATGCGGTCAGGACGCCACCGCCGCTGCCTCCGTAGACGAAGAGCTTCTTCTCGTCGATGCCGCCCTTGGCGATCGCGGCGTCGACGCCGGTCATGAGGTCGTCGTAGTCCTGACCGGGATAGGCGTTCTGGATCGCGTTGCCGAACGCCTGGCCGTAGCCCGACGAGCCGCGTGGGTTGCAGTAGAGCAGCACGTACCCCTGCGCCGCGAACCACTGCCGCTCGAAGCTCCAGTCGACGCCGTACATGCCGTGTGGGCCGCCGTGGATCTGCAGCACGAGCGGATGCTTCTTCGCCGGGTCGAAGTCGGGCGGCCTCACCAGCCAGCCCTGGATCGCGAGGCCGTCGCGGGACTTCCAGGTGAGCTCCTCGACCGGCGCCAGCGTGAGCCCGCCCAGCACGTCGTCGTTCACGGCCGTGAGCGTGCGCGCCGTCGTGATCGCGGGAGTGGGGAAGCTCAGGTGGACGAGGTCGGACGGGCGATGCGGGCTGGTCAGCACGCCGACCAGCTCGCCCGCCGCGGTCACGTCGCCGAGCGTGATCTTCTCGGTGCCGAGCGTGTACTCCTTGCGCCTGCCGTCGAGCGCCACGAACCAGACGTGCCGCGTGCCGCGCGAGTCGGTCGTGAACCAGAGCCCCGACGAGTCGCGCGCCCACAGCACGTCGCTGACGTCGCGATCGAGCCCGGCGGTCAGCGTGTGCGCGCCGCTGCCGTCGGCCGCCATCACCATCAGCTCGTTGGCGTCGTAGCTGTGGTGGCCGACGTCATGGTCGGCCTCGGCGAGGAAGGAGATCCATCGCCCATCGGGTGAGACCTTCGGGCTCGACTCGGGGCCCTTGCGGTTCGACCGGTCGATGACCACGCCTGACTCGACCGCGACCTCGTAGATCTCCGACTCGAAGACCTTCCAGTCGGCGTCCGGCTCGCGCAGGCCGTCGAAGACGAGTCGCTGTCCGTCCGGCGTCCACTCCCCGGCACCGTGATCGAAGTCGCCGCTCGTCACCTGGCGTGGCGTGCCGCCCGCGGCGTCGACTACGAAGAGGTGCTTCCAGCCGGCCGGCCGGTAGCCGAGCTTGTCGAGCCGATAGGCGAGCCGCGTGATGATCGCCGGCTCGTCGGCCCACTTCGCGCCCTCCGGAGCGGTTGGCATCGTGATCGCGAGGGCGTTGCTCTTCTCCGGCACGGTGGCCTGGAACGCGATGCGTGTCCCGTCCGGCGACCAACGGATCTCCCCCGGCTCTTCGGCGACACGGGTCACCTGCGTCACCTCGCGCGTGGCGACCCACATCACGTGGAGCTGGGTCCCCTTCGGCTTCCCTTCGCGCAGGTAGGCGATGCGTGTCCCATCAGGGGACCAGATCGCCGCGCTCCCCTCACCGAGCTGCCGGAGCCGCGAGCCGTCCGCGTCGACCAGCCACAGCTCACTCTGCGGACAGTCGTTCACCGCGTCGTTCCAGGTGCGCGTGAAGACGATCTGCTTGCCGTCGGGAGAGATGCGCGGAGCCGCGACGCTCTCCATCTCGAAGAGGAGCTTCATCGAGAGCCTGCGCGGTGCGGCCGGCGTGTCGGTGGCTTGTGGCAACGCGACCGCAGCGGGCACGCCGGCGGTAATGCCAACGGCGAGCAGAGTGGAGAGCACGGCGATTCCCCCGAGCGGATCGGGAGGCCGGCGACCATCGCCGCTTCCGTTCCCGCGACGCCGTCAATCTACGCGGCGGGCACCGGACCGTTCCCGTCGCGTCCACTCGTGTGGAAGCGGCGGAGCAGGAGCTTGCGTTGGGCGTCTGTGGTGCCTTGGTTCAGTGCGGGGTAGAGGAGGTTCTGCTCGCGCTCGTCGTGGTGGCGGAAGAAGGCCTTGAAGAGCGCCTCTTCCTCGATCAGCTCGATCACCCGCCGCGCGACGGTGGGGTCCGTGGCGTCGAGCGCGCGCGTCGCCGTCGCGAACTCGCCGAGCAGCTCCCGCAGGTGCTTGTGCTCACCGGTGAAGAGGTCGAGCGGAGTGCCGCGAACCTGATCGACCTCGGCGAAGAGCTCGCGGAAGAGCAGCTCCTCGGCGCCGACGTGCTCCTCGAAGCGCCGGCGCAGCTCGAGCAGCCGCTCGAGGGCGCGACCATAGTCGCCGGCGAGCAGCGCCTCCTGGTGCAGGAGCAGCAGCTCGAACATCTCCCGATGAACGGCGAGCCAGTCGAGGAACGAGCTGCTCTCGGGCGCCGCCGGCTCGCTCAATGAGCGGGCTTCGCGCCGCCGCCGTCGGGCGATTCCTCGGAAGGCGGTCCCGGGAGAATTCGATAGGTGACCTGGTCCGTCACGGCGGTGTGGTTCAGCTCTTCGGCGCGCAGCTCGAGGACGTAGATGCCGGGCTCCGGGAAGGTGATCGGCGACTCGAG